>NZ_JBHWHV010000091.1:0-16816 GCF_042732375.1 Streptomyces sp. NPDC059785 | reverse complement strand
ATGACTCGACCGGACGTGGCAGGTGGACGCGCCGGGTCGGCCGACCCGGCGCGTCTCCTCATCGCGGCCGGCCTCAGGCGGCCTTCTTCACGACGATCTTGTTGATGCGCGGACGCAGGCCGGTGGCGTGGTTGCGAGTCATGGCTGACCTCCTTCCCCTGTGGGTGCCGAGCATGAAGTCGGCACTGAACTGCACCTTCATCGAGAGGCATCGGCGTTCGAGCCCGCCGCGCCCCGCAACGAGAAGAAGGCTAGCCAGTTCATGACTGCCAGTCAATATTGTTAGTCATGAAGATTATGACTGCTTGACTCCACTCGTTTTCGGAGTCACATTTGACTTCAACCAGAGCGACACACGAGACGGAGAAAGCACTTGCCCGCCGACATCCTTTCCTACTTCCGGAACAAGGCCGGCCGCTACGACGAGGTGGACCAACAGGTCTACTGGCGGCTCTCCGACGAGCTTCTGTGGAAGACGCTGACCACCACCTGCCTGGACAAGCTGCGGCCGGACTTCACGTTCCTCGACGCCGGCGGCGGCACAGGCCGATGGACCCAGCGCGTACTGGACGCCTATCCCCATGCCCGAGGCGTCCTGGTGGACCTGTCCCCCGACATGCTCGCGGTGGCCGCGGCCAAGCGCACCGGAGACCGCGCCGACCGGATGCTGCTGGTCCAAGGCGACCTCGGCGATCTCCCGCCGGACGTCCGGGAGATGCGCTTCGACGTCGTGTGGAACTTCCACAACGTCATCGGCTTCGTGCCCGAGCCAGGTGCAGTCCTGCGCTCCCTGACCGGCCTGCTCTCCGAGCAGGGCACCCTGATCACCCTGGCTCCGAACCGCTACCACGCCGTCTACTTCAACCTCTCGACCGGCCGCCTGGACGACGCGCGGCAGGCCGCCACCACCGGAACAGCCACCTTCACCGACGACATGCCGCCGCTGCGGCTGTTCGGCCCGGACGAGTTGGTCGACCTCTACGCCGCGGCCGGCTGCCGGGCGGAGCTGATCACAGGGTTCCCCAGTGCGGTCTATCCCTCCGCGCAGGAGACACAACTGGCGGGATCGAGCCCCGGCGTCGTCCAACTCCTGGGCGACCCCGCGGTCTTCGCCGATGTCCTCGCCATCGAAGAACTGCTCCTGACGCAACCGGACCTCGCGGCCCGCGGCAACAACATCTACGTCGCCGGCCGCCGGGAGCCCGCATGAGCGCCCCCGCACCGCTGCACATCTGCAACGTCGAGGTGGCCCTGTGGCGTGGCGAGCACTGGCTGCTGATCCGCCGAGGCAGCGGCGAACGCCATGCGGCCGACCAGTTGGCACTGGTCGGCGGAAAGGTGGAACACGACGACGCGGCCGGCTCCGTTCTGGAAGACGCCCTGCGGCGCGAGATCGCCGAAGAGACCGGCCTCAAGGCGGAGTGCGACTTCACCTACGTGGCCAGCACCCGCTTCACGCTCGAGGACGGCACCAGCGTGGTCGACGTCGTCTTCTGCGCTCCGTGCCCCGAGGGCCGCCCCGCCGTCCAGGATTCCGCGGAGGTCGCGGCGATCACCTGGCTGACGGCCGGGCAGGTCGCGCTCTCCGACGCCCCCTCGTGGACCAAGGAGTACGTGGCCCGGGCCGAAACCGTGCGACGGAGTCACCCGACGGTCGTCCCGACGACAAAGACGGGGGATGCCGGCCATGCCCGTGCGTGAGAAACCTCTGTTCAGGGACCTGCTGAATCTCGACGACCGCGTACTCGGCCTGGTGGCCGAGCGCTACGCGCTCCCCGAGGCCGACTGCTTCCTGCCCGTCCTCCTCGACGGCGACCGCTGCTCCCTGCTGGAAGTACGCTCGGACACGAGCAAGAAGGCCATGGTGGAGGCCGCAGGAGAGCGCTACTTCCTCAAGCAGATCCCCTGGTACTGCGACAGCCCGGAACAGATCGCGGTGTCCACCCGCATCCAGGAAGGACTGCGCCGGGCCGGAGTGCCGGTGGCGCGCCTGCGGCCCACCCGGGACAACCGCCTGTGGACTTCCTTCGGCGGAGAGAGTTTCGTCCTCTTCGACTGTGTGGAGGGACTTCGCTACCGCAAAACTCCCGGCCAGGACGCCTTCGCCGCCAGGACGCTCGCCCAGTTGCACCGAGCCGCGGTCATGGTCGACGGCGCGCCGGCTGAGGACGTGTTCACCCTCGCCGCCGATCACATCGGACTGCTGCGCTCCGTGGTCCCCGCCGCTGCGGGGGCGGCGTCGGTCCTGGAGGAACTGCTCGCCCCGGCCGAGCGGCAAGCCCGGTCCGCCGGCTTCGACGCCCTGCCGGTGACCGCGGTGCACGGAGACTTCAACCCCTGGAACCTGCTGTTCACCGAGGACCAACAGGTCGCCGCGGTCGTCGACTTCGACAACTGCGACGTCGCGTCCCGGCTGCATGACGTCGCCGAGGCACTGCTGACGTTCTGCGTCGTGCGGTACGCCGACGACACCACCAACTTCGCCTTCGACCAGGCCCGTACGGTCGATCGGTCCGCCGTCGACGCCTTCCTCACGCACTACGAGGAGGTCTGGCCGCTGACTCCGACCGAACGTGCGTGCCTGCCGCCGGCCCTCGGAGCCGTCTGGATCGAACTGACCTGTCTCGGGCTCCTGCGCGGCGACTTCACCCTCGACTGCCTCGACCGCCACGTGGACATCTTCCGTCAGCTGACCCGCGGACCACGGACCGGGGAGGAACGATGAACCGCTTACTGCCCGGCGTGCGCATCCTCATGGTGTGCGGCGGGAAAGGCGGCGTCGGCAAGTCGACAGTGGCCGCCCACATCGCGATGTCCCTGGCAGCCGCCGGTGTCCGCACCGGTTTGCTGGACGCCGACTTCCAGGGCCCCAGCCTGCCCGTCCTGTTCGGAACCCGCGAACGCCCTCTCGTACGCAATGGCCGCATCAGTCCCGTCGTGCGAGCAGGGGTTCGGCTGATGTCCACGGGGCTGCTGGCCGACGCGTCCCGCGCCCTCGCCTGGAAGGGCCCGCTGCTGCGCGGCGCACTTCGCCAGCTGGCGCGCGACGTGGACTGGGGGGATGTGTCCACACTGGTCATCGACACCCCGCCGGGCACCGGGGAGGTCCACATGGCCCTCGCCGACCTGCTGGACATCAGCGCCGCGGTCGTGGTGACCACACCGCAGCGGATGGCGCTGGAGGACACCCGCAGGTGCGTCACCATGCTGGCCCGGCTCGGCATCGACATACCGGCGGTCGTGCAGAACATGGCCCACTACTCCTGCCCCTGCTGCGGCGAACGCACGGAGCTCTTTCCCAACGCCGGCCTGACCGAGGCGCTGCTCGCCGAAACCGGCTACCCGGGTGCCCGGCTGGTCGAGCTGCCGCTGCTGCCCGAGATCGCCTCCGCCGCCGATCGCGGAGTGCCCTCCGCCCTCGGCGGCGCGGACCCGGCCTCCGCCGCGGACAAGGCGTTCGCCTCGTTGGCCGATCTGCTGCGAGGCGACGATCCCGCCCGCCCGATCCTCCCTCCCCTTCAGGAAGGCAGAACCTCATGAGCACCGTAACCGAACCGCTTCCTCGCGCAGGAGGTCCGGGCGCCGCGAGGAACGACTTGGACGCCACGCTACGGAGCCCGTGGTTCCGGCTGATCGCACGGCTCAACGCCGAGCTCGTCCACGCCACCAACGACTTCTACCGTGAGCGGGGCGTCGCCCCCGTCCTGATGCCCATCACCGTCAACTCCGTCTCCAGTCCCATGGGGTTGGGCAGTGACAGCCTGCCGGTGCGGGTCGACCTGTTCGGTCAGCCCACCTATCTGGCCGACTCCATGCAGTTCCAGTTGGAGTTCATGCTGCGGATGGGTCTGTCGGGCGCCTACTACATCATGCCGACATTCCGCGGCGAGGACCCCGACAGCAGCCACCTCAACCAGTTCTTCCACTCCGAGGCCGAGGTGCCGGGCGGACTGGACGACGTCATGCGGTTGGTCGAGGGCTACGTCACCACGCTGTGCGCGCGGCTCGTCGCGTCGCCGATGGCCGAGAAGATCCGTTCGGTGGCCGGCGGCCTCGACCACGTCACCGATCTCGCGGGGCGCGACCGTTTCCCGGAGGTGACCTTCGAAGAGGCGTGCACCCTGGTGGGACCGGACGGCCTGGAGGACCGCGGCGCCGGGGCACCGACCATCACCAGGGCCGGTGAACAACACCTCATCGAGAGGTTCGGTGGTGTGGTGTGGCTGAGTCGGATGCCCCGGCAGACGGTGCCCTTCTACCAGGCCACCGGCGCGGACGGCACGGCTCGCTGCGCGGACCTGCTGCTCGGCCTGGGCGAAGTGGCGGGCTGCGGTGAGCGGCACACCACCCGTGAGGCGACCGAGCAGGCCCTCCACGAGCACGACGTGGATCCGGCGCAGTACGAGTGGTACCTGCGGATGAAGGACCGGGCGCCGCTGCGCACTGCCGGGTTCGGCCTCGGCCTCGAACGCTTCCTGGCCTGGCTGCTGCGCCACCACGACATCCGCGACATGCATCTCATGCCCCGCCTCAAAGGTGAGCCCACATGGATGTGACATCACGCCCGCTCCCCCGCGGCGCCCTGCCGCACGAGCCGGAGATCCGGCTCGTGCCACCGCTGCGCCGCGGCGACCAGGTCGCCTTCCTCTCGCTGTCCGGCCCACTGGCGGCGCACTGCCCGCGCCGGCTGCGCCGCGCGGCCGACGACCTGACGCGACGGGGCCTGCGGGTGCGGATCGATCCGACCACCCAGCTGGCCACCGGTCGTACGGCCGGACCCGCCGACGTGCGCGCGGCGGCCTTCACCGCCGCGGTGCTGGATCCGGACGTACGCGCGGTGATCTCCGCGGTGGGAGGCGAGGGCGCCCGCGACATACTGCCGTACCTGGACGCCTCGGTTCTGGCCGCGTCGCCGACCGCGGTGGTGGGCTACAGCGACACCACATCGCTGCTGCTCTGGCTCTACCACGGCCCGGGCTGGACGACCTACTACGGCCCCGCGGCCCTTCCTCAGTTCGGGGAGTACGGGGGCGGTGCGGAGTTCACCTGGCACGGCCTGTGGGACCGGCTGTCCGGCGCGGACCCGGCGGGCGGCGTCCTCCCCTCGCACGACGACGTCGTGGTCGAGACGCTGCTCTGGGACGCGCAGGACGACCGGCCTCGGACGGTGAGCGGCAGTGCCGCCCGCGTGGTGTGGCGTCCCGGGCACGTCACCGGCCCGTTGGTGGCCGCGAACATCACCGTCCTCGCCGACGACCTACGGGCCGGGCTGCACACAGGTGTCCGGTGGGACGGACACGTGGTCTGTCTGGAGGAGTCCGACACCGTCTCCGCCGAAGAACTGGGCCAGTCGGTCACCGTCCTTGCCGACAGTGGTCTGCTCGACGGCGCGGCCGCGCTCGTCGTGGGCCGCTTCGCCCAGGACCACCGCCGCACCTGGGAGCCCGGACTGAGCCGGCGGCTTCTGCGGCCACTGGTGCGGCGCTGCTCTGGCCCCGTGATCGCCGACTGCGAGTTCGGCCACACGGATCCGGTGCTGACACTGCCGATCGGCGGCCTCATGACGGTGGACGCGCCCGTGCCCGGACGCGGGCGCCCGCGGCTCCTCCTGGCGCCGACCGCCGCCCGCCGGGCTGCCGCGGTGAGGGCTCCGCTCGCCACCCGTGCCGGAACTTCCTCCCAGGAGGAACGTTGACGACCTGGCCGGCCGGTATGGCCGACTGGATCGAGGAGCGGCTGGGACCCGGCAGTTCCGGCGGAGCCGTTCTGCTGTCCGTCTCCAACAGCCGCGTGTGGCGGATCGAGGATGCCACCGGGCGTTCCTTCATCGCGAAGCACCTGCTCGACCCCTCCAGCATGCCCGTCACCGAACGTACCGTCGGCCGGCTCCTGCGGGAGCGTGGCAGCCGTCGCGCTCGGCCGGTGCTGGACGTGCGGCGCAATACCGACGGCACACACTACGTTCTCGCGGAGTACGCCGAGGGCTCCCCGCTCGCCGACGTGCTCGGTACAGAGCGGACCGTCGCGCCCTGGACGGAGCAGCTCTGCGAGTTGCTCCGGGACGTCGGTGCCATCGAGGTGTCCGGTTTCGGCAAGCTCTCCGGCGCTCTGTGTGCCCCATGGCGGACGTGGTCGTCCTTCCTCCTGGACTACTCCGAGGAACAGCGGCTCAAGGCCCCTGTCCTGGCTTCGGCACACCACTACGCCCTGGACACCTTGCTGGCCGAAGCCGCGCCACTGCTGGATGCCGCCGCGCCGCGGCCCCGGCTGGTGGCCGCGGACATCAACAGCCGCAATTTCGTCGTCGGCCCGGACGGGCTGGTGAACGTGAACCTGCCCGTCCTGTGGGGCGGTGATCCCACCGCCGCCTACGGGCAAGCACTCATTCACTGGGCGGACACGGACGGTGAAGAGGTGCTGTTCCACCGCAGCGGCGCCCCTCGCTGGCTGCTCCACCTCTACGCGGCGTTCCACGCCTACGTGATCCTCGCGTACGCCGAACGCTTCACCCCCGGACCACTGGATTCGGTCACCCCTTGGGGCCGCACCACTCCCTTGGTCGAACTGCTGGACCGGCATCTGGCCGCGGTGCGGCTTCCCTCCTCGAAGGAGAAAGGCGTCTGCTCATGACTATCGCCTCCGCAGCCCTGCGCACCTACACCGTCACCTCCGCAGGGGGTCGCCAGGTGGAGGTGACGTGCGACGAGGGCACGGCCACCGCACTCGTAGCCCTGCTGGAACCATTCGGGACGATGCAGCCGGCGGACGACCGGGGCACCCCCCGGCCGCGCCCGCGGGTACTCGACCTGAGCACTCCTCCGGCGGGCGCGGACTGGCAACGCGTCGCCTACGGATCTCGCTACGAGCCCGATCGGGTGCTGTGGGTTCAGCCCGCCGAGCGGACCGTCGCGCTCTGCGGCGGCCCGTCGGAGTGGCGCACGCAGCAGTTGCTGCGGTGCGTCCGCAATCTGCTGCGCTGGGAGCACTTCGCCGACGGCGAGCTGTTCCTGCACGGCGGGATGGTGGACATCGACGGTCGCGGGATCGCGTTCGTCGGCCGCAAGCGGTCGGGGAAGACGTCGAGCATCATCAGCGCGTTGCTCCACGGCGGGGCCGACTTCGTGTCCAACGACGACCTGGTGGTCACCGGCAGTGGCGGACGGGGCGAGTTGCGTGGGCTGGGATTCCCCCGGAGCATCAACGTCCGGACCGACTCCCTCCTCGCGCTGGCCGCCGAGCGTCCGGAACTGTACGGGCTGCTGAAAGAGGCCGGCCATCCGGCCAACGCGTTCCCAGGCACGCACCACACGACGGAACCTCAGATCTCCTACGGGTCCGGCATGACGGCTCCGTCCCGAACCTGGGTCCGCTGCCGCGAACTGGCCGACGCGACCGGCCGGCGCCTGGTCGCGTCCGGGCGCTTGCACGCGGTGGTGTTCCCCGCGTTCCTCGACACCGCCGCACGGCCGGACGTACGGCGGCTGTCCCACGAGGAGGCCGGCCGTCTGCTGGCCGAGAACACCGAGGAGGCGGCACTGAAGTACGACCCGTTCCTCGCCCCCTGGTACCCCGCCACCCAGGCCCACCGTCGGGCGGTCATCACGAAGGAGCTGCTACGGTCCGTCCCTTGCTACCGGCTCACTCAGCACATGCGGCATCTGCCCGCCGCCACTTCTGCACTCGTCGCCGCCGTTCTCGACTGAGACGTGGGACGAGCCTGGCCCGGCTCGGGTGCGTCGCGGACGGTCAGCGGCTCCGGCAGGTGCGGGCGCGAGGTGTGTGTCGGCCGCAAGGACGGCGCCGATCGCGGTCAGGGGCGCTTCGACGGGCGACTCAGAGCGGCCGTCATACCGCTGTGATGTCCCATCAGACGCATGCTCTGCCGGTAGGCCCACACGGCACGTTCGCCCTCTCCGCTCTGTTCCATGATCTCTGCCAGTTCCGACCAGGCGAACGCCGCCTGGCGTCCGGCCTCGGACGCCTCCAGCAGGAGTGCACCTCGTTCGCACTCGGCCTGGGCTCCTTCGCGATCCCCCTGCTTGAGGAGGGCGGCCCCCAGTACCAGGTGCGCGCGAGCACTTTCCAGACGGTGTTCGGGGCCCAGAGCCGCCAGCGCCCGCTGGGCGTGATGTATGGCGCCGTGGGGGTCGTCGAGCATGACCTCCGCGCGGGCGAGGGCGGTCTCGGCGTAGGCGATGTCGATGCTGCTGCCGAGCGCGGTCAGCACACTCACGCTTTCCTCGAGCAGTGTCTTGGCGGTCTCGGTCGCCTGGGTGTCGGGATCGGATTGGAGCAGGACGTACGCGTAGGCGTTGCGAATACGGGCCAGCGCGCGCTCGTCGTCGCCTTCCGCGTAGATCGCCACCGCCTTGGTGATCAACGACAGCGCCTCGCTCGACCGGCCCTGCCGGTGCAGCACCACACTCGCGTTCCAGTACGCGGCGCCCAGTGCCTTGCGGTCGCTGATCAGCCCGGCTTGGTCGACCGCTCGGGAAGCGAGGTAGCCCGCGCGGTGGAGATCGCCCCGCTCGGTGTAGATGCCGATCAGGGTGGAGAGCAGTTCCACGGAGGCGGTGGTGGGTGGCAGACCGAGGTCCTCGACCTCCGCGATCGTGTTCTCAGCCACCTCGATGGCATGGGTGAGGTCGCCGAGTTCGCGGTAACAGCGGCTCAGCGACATCACCATCGTCAGCCGCTGATCAAGTTCCAGCTCCCATCCCGCGGTCCGGGTCCGCAACTCTTCCAACCGGCCCACCGCTTCTTCGAGTTTGCCCAGATGCTCCAGGCAGCGCGCCGCGCCCAGTGTGGCCGACAGCCACAGGAACCGGTTCTCGTCGGGTGCGAGCCGCGCGTGCAGCCGCTCGAAGTCCTGAAGAGCGGCTGCGGCGTCACCGTTGCGCAGGGCGAGTTCGGCGTACCGGACCTCGACCTCGATGGCATCGGCGTCGGGCTCGGCGGCGCTGCCTCGCAGGTACTCGACGGTGGAGCCGAGCCGCTCGGCAAGCTGGCGGAGCACCTCCTCCGAAGGGACGCGTTTGCCCGCCTCGAGGAGCGAGATGTAGCTGGCCGACAGCTTGGGGTGCGCGAGCGCGTCCTGTGACAGTCCCGCCTCACGGCGGAGACGACGGATACGGGAACCCACTGAATCGGCTGTCGGCATGCGGCCCTCCCTCGAAATACAAGCAGTCTAGGACATGTCACCCCCACCAGGATGCCGCCGGAATGACTAATTCGGTACCTTACAGTCAAGTTCTCATGACTTGGCTGTTGAGAATCGGGCATCAACCACGATGCCACGGTGAAAGCACCCGGATCTGCCACTCGCCCGGTGACTGCCCGTCAAGCGGACTCCGCCACGGACCCCGGCCCGCCCCGTGGGTGCAGCACGAAGGCCCGTGAACGGTTACCGCCTCAGCCGGTTCGGCCTCGGTCTGCGCCAGGTATCAGCAGCACAGAGGGAGGTCCTTGTCGTAGCCGAACCCGTCCGGATCGGCGCTCGCCGACCAGACGGGCTCGCTGCTGCCCGCCGACCATACGGACTCGCTGCTGCCCGCCGGTATCTCCCAGACAGCGGCGAAGCCGAAGACCCCACACATCAGGGAAAGCGCTAAATAGGTCACAATCTTCGACATAGCAGAAACCTCTCTTGAGTCACGATCACGACCGTCACGCTGTGAAGCAGTCGGACCGTAAAACCAATGGTTCACTTATTGTTTGTCTGCGGTGGGACAAGTTGAAAGGCGGCACGCCGGGCCTCGATGACGACCCGGACGGCAGCGGACAATACGCACCGACCCCACCAAGGCGAACACGACGTCGTGACCCCGGACCACAGCTGCACGGGCTTGTTCGAAGGAGTCTCCGGACCGATGGCTACAACCGTTCCTATGACGTCTACGCAACCCGTGCCGGGTCGGCTCGGCTGAATCCGTGCAGACCAAGGCGCGGGGCCGCCGGTGTCGCCGCGGCGATGCTCACGCAACAGGCTGCGGGGCCGGCTCTTGAGCCCTGATCCAGAGCAAGCCGGGCCATAGAGCGGCAAGCACTGATGCGGCGCCCATGAACGCCAACGCGAAGACCGGGCTGTGCAGTTGCGAGAGGATCCCTGCGGCGCCCGTTCCGAAGCCCTGCGAGGTGAGGTTCATGGCAGAGGCTATTCCCATACCTTGGGCCCGCTTGTGCTCAGGCAGCAGTTCCGCCAAGGCGGATACAGAGATCACCACCTGTATACACCAAAGCGCATTACTGAGAGCAACCGAGAACATTGCCAGGTAAATCCCGCCCACCGGCAGTGACACTGCGATCAACGGAATACCGGTGGTGAAGCACACGACAGGCAAGTAAACGGCATGACGTCGCACCGGAACGAATCGGAGAAACGCCCACAATCCAATCACTGCCCCAACGCCGGTGCTGGCCAGGAGGACGCCTACCCAAACCTTCTCGTATCCGAGTGAACTGACGTACGGCGCCGCAACAGCTTCCGGAGCAACGTAGAAGAATCCGAGCAACGTTGTCAGGAAAATAGCGCGCCGGCGCGGCTCTCTCCACAGAACGTTCATGCCGTTGAGGATCGATCCGGACTCGCCCTTGGAGTCGGGAGCGGGCCGTGACTTGACCCCATACAGATAGAGCGTGAACGAGGCGGCGAAAGTGGCGGAATTGAAGGCGAGGCAGACTTGCGGGGTAAGCGCTGCGGAGATCAGTCCACCGCATGCGAAGCCGCCGATCTGGGCAGCCTGAGTGGTGACCTGCCGGATGGACATTCCCACCGGATACTGTTCAGCGGTCAGGATTTCTCGCAGCAGCGCGAGCTGCGCGGCCTTGTAAGGGCCCCCCAGGAAAGACATGCCTGAGACGAGCAGGCACAGGTACGGAAGTGGAACACCTGGAATCGTCATCACTCCGACAACCGCCGCACGGGAGCCGTCCATCAGCATGATGACACCGCGACGAGGGCGCTTGTCCGCTATGTGTGAGAGTGTCAGAGCCCCAACGACGCTGGGTACGTAGGTCAGCGCGTACGTCATCCCGGTCAGGGCCGCCGAGTTCGTGCGGTCGAACACCAAGATGGCCAGTGCGACCCGCGCCAACTGATCCCCGAAGTAGGAAATCAGTTCAGCCAGCCATGTCGCGCGGAACTCCGCCAACGAGAAAAGGGACCGGGAAGCCGCTGTACCGCTTTGGGACATCATGGTCAATCCTCTTCAATCCCGCAGGCTTCCGGGTCATCACACACAGAGGAGCCTCACGTTCACGCCAAAAGGGAAGTCTCGCACGCCAAAAGGAAGGCTCGCAGAAAGGCCCGGCGTGCGCGATGGAGTTCGGGAGCTGCGCACGCCGGGCCGTCACTTTCACCAGTCCGGCATAGACATTTCTAACCTCCCTCTCCATCGCGTTTCGGGAACTGCGCACGCCGGGCCTTCATCTTCACCAGTCCGCCTTGGCCATTTCCAACCCCCCTCTCCATCATGTTCGTCGAAACGTCGACACTCCAGATACGCGTCGATGCACGAACCAGTTCTAGAACTCAGCCGTCGATACACAAACGTGACCTTGCTCCCGGGTGCGCACACTGGGCACGGCCCAGTCATCACGGTGACCACGGCGGCCGGCGTGTCCCCCATCGGCGTGCTCCCCGCCACCCGCAGCCGAGGAAGCGCCCCGGGTGACGACCACGCCCAACTCGTAAACTCGCAACTGTCACGCGCGGTCGGTCCGGGAACCCGGTCCTGTCTGCTACGGATACGGATCTTCCGGGGAAGGGAACAGGTTGGACGAGCAGTTCCGGTTCGCGGTGCTGGGGCCGGTCAGGGCATGGCGGAGTTCCGCCGAGATCGACCTCGGGCCACCGCAGCAGCGTCTGGTACTGGCCGCGCTGCTGCTGGCGGAAGGTTCGCAGGTGGTCTCGAGCGAACTGGTCAAAGCGGTGTGGGGATGTGAAGCGCCGGCATCCGCGTTCGGTGTTCTCCGTACCTATATACACCGGTTAAGGAAAGCACTGGAGCCTGCCGGGGACACGGCGGCCTCGGTGATCCGCTCGACCGCGGACGGCTATCAGCTCCGTATCTCGCCGCAAGAGCTGGATCTGAGTTCCTTCAGGGAGCTGTTGGCCCAGGCGGAACAGGCGCGGTGCGCGGGGGACGACAAGGGTGTGGCGGGGTTCCTGCAAGAAGCGTTGAGTCTATGGCGCGGGACCGCGCTGGCAGGCGTGAGAGGCGACTACGCACAGGCCCAGCGGCAGCGGCTCGAGGCTTTGCGTCTGTCCGCGCAGGCAGATCGCATCGCCGCCGAGCTCAGTCTCGGCGACCACTCGGAAGCGGCCGCGGAGCTGGTCCGGCTGGTCGCCGAACACCCGCTGGACGAACGGTTCCGGGAACTGCTGATGCTCGCCCTCTACCGGTCGGGGCGGCAGGCCGCAGCTCTCGACACGTACCGCGAGGCACGAACCCTGCTGGCGAACGAGCTCGGGGTCGATCCCGGTCCGGCACTGCAGACGATGTACCAGCGCATCCTTCGGGCCGACACCAGACTCACCACCTCCCCGGCCACGACCGCGCCCGCCCAGGTCTCCGTGCCTTCTTCCCGAAACCCCGTATCTGCTGGGGCTTCCCCCGTTCCGGCTCAACTACCGCCCGGCTTACCGGTGTTCGTGGGGCGAGATGCCGAACTGGCCGAGCTGCACGAGTCGACCTCCGGCGGGACGGTGGTGGTCAGTGCCATCTCGGGCACGGCCGGTGTGGGCAAGACCGCTTTCGCCGTGCACTGGGCACGCCAGGTCGCCGACCGGTTCCCCGATGGCCAGCTGTACGTGAATCTGCGCGGATTCGACCCCGCCGGTCCGCCGGTATCGCCGCAACACGCCCTGCGTACCGTGCTGGAGTCGCTGGGTGCCGATGCGCACAGACTGCCGCAGAACATCGACTCACTCGCCGCCCGGTTCCGTACGCTGCTCGCCGGCAAGCGCATGCTGCTGCTCCTGGACAACGCCCGCGACGCCGCTCAAGTACGGCCCCTACTGCCCGGGGCTCCGGGTTGTCTGGCCATTGTCACCAGCCGCAGCCGGCTTCCCGGACTGGTCGCGGTGGACGGCGCCCACCCTGTGGACCTCGATGTGCTGTCCGTGCCGGAAGCCCGTGAACTGCTTGCCCGGCGTCTGACGACTGGCCGGATCGAGGCTGAACCGCAGGCGGTCGAGGAGATCATCTCCCGGTGCGCCCGACTGCCACTGGCCCTGGCCGTCGCCGCCGCCCGCGCCGCCACTCGCCCCGCCCTGTCCCTGGCAGCGATCGCTGCCGAGCTGCGTGAAAGTGCCGACGGTCTGGACGCCTTTCACGACGGCGACACCGCGGCCGACATACGTGCGGTCTTCTCCTGGTCGTACCAGGCGCTCGCCCCCGACGCGGCTCGCCTCTTCCGGTTCCTCGCTCTGCACCCCGGGCCCGACATCACCCTGCCTGCCGCCGCCGGCCTCGTGGCCCTCCCTCTCCCCCGCACCCGCCAACTGCTCACCGAACTCGTCCAGGTCCATCTCCTGGAGGAGCACGTCCCCGGCCGCTACACCTCCCACGACCTCCTGCGCACCTACGCCACCGAACTCACCCACACCCTCGACCCACCCCACGAAGTGCAGGCCGCCCGCCGGCGCATACTCGACCACTACCTCCACAGCGCGCGCGAAGCACTCACTCTGACCGGTGAACGGGCGCTCATCACCATGGCGCCCGCGGCCGAAGGCGTACGCGTTGAGACGTTCGGCGCGGACACCGACAAGGCGGCAGCCTGGTTCACCGCCGAGCAAGCGGTACTGCTCGCAGCTGTCGAACAGGCCGCCGCCCACCACTACGACGGCCACACCTGGCAGCTGGCCTGGGCCATGGCCAACCACCTGCACTGGCGTGGTCTTTGGCAGGAACACGAAGCCGTGCACCATACCGCCATGGTCGCAGCCCGCCGACTGGGCGATCTGACGGCCCAAGCCCATATTCACCATGGCCTCAGCGTCGTCACGGCGGCTCGCGACCGCGGCGACGAGGCACGAGTCCACGCCGAGCGTGCCATCGAACTGTTCACGGAAGTGGACGACATGCGAGCCCGCGCCGAGTGTTACCGCACCCTGTCCCGGGTGGCAGAGCAGCAAGGAGATCCGGAAACCGCGCTCGCCGCGGCACAGCAGTACCTCGCGCTCCATCGAACGTACGCCGACCATGACCGTGACGACACTGACGACACTGACGACAGCCGCGGCCTGAGGGCGACAGCCGTCGCGCTCAACATGGTCGGCTGGTCCCACAGTCAGCTGGGGCAGCACCAGCAGGCCCTCGATCACTGCCGGCAAGCCCTGGCTCTGTGTCAGGAACTCGACTGCAGCACCGGGGCCGCGGAAACCTGGGGCAACATCGGCTATGCCCACCATCACCTTGGTCACTACGAGCAGGCCGTAGAGGCTTATCGCAACGCGGTCGATTTCTCCAGGCGGGGTGACTTCCACTGGATGATCGCTGAGGCCCTCACGCGCCTCGGGGACGCACACCTGAGCTTCGGGCAACCGAATGCCGCCCGCACCGCGTGGGTGGAGGCGCTGGACATCAAGGAACAGCTCGGCGCCGGCGGGGCCGCAGACACCGAGCCGCTCCGCACCAGGCTGTGTCGGCTTGCCGATCCGGGCGACTCCGTCACCCACGTCCCGGCCCCGCGCCCGAACCTCTTGCCCCCGCAGCGGACACGATGACCACCCCGCTCTTCGAGCCAGTTGTCATACCTGCTTCGGCATCAGATGCTCAGGAAACACCGGCCATGAGCGCCTTGGGACCTCGTGTGCTCGGGAAGATCGCAGTCAGAGCGCGACCGCGACATAACGCTTCCCTTGAGAGTTCTCCACCACAACGGAGTCGACCTGATTCGGCGCCACCGCTGCGGATCCGGAGAGCTCCTGACCGTCGCTCTTTCCTTCGCCGCCCTTGTCCGGTCCCACGACCCAAGTGCCGGCGATCTCTCGCTCGCCCGACTTGGAGATCACCACCAACCGACACGTCTCACCGGGGCGCAATCCTTTGACGGCCGCGTTCAGGCGTACCCAGCCGGCAGCCGGTGTGAGGCTGACGGTCATGTTCGCCTTCGTCTCGCCATCTGTCGCGGAGAAGCTCTCGCTCTCTCCTGAAGCAGGGGGAATCGCCTGAGAGTTACTCGCTTCCGGAACCTTCTGCTGGTTCCCGTTCCCCGCCAGGTAGCCGCCGGCGAACAGCACGCCGGCCAGCGCGGCCGCTGCGATGCTCACCGCAACCACCTTGCGTCGCCACGCCGTGGCCTGTTCTTCTCGGACCTGCCGCAGCGTACGTTGCAGCAGCAGATCGGCGTCTTCCGGTGGGCCCTCGAGGAGGGCTTCAGGTGGCACCTCGCCGAGTTCCCTTTCCAGCAATTTCAGATCAGCCAATTCCACTTGGCATACCTCACATGCGGAAATCTCTTCCTCGAGTCTCGACTGCTCTTCCGGGTCCAGAAGGCCCAGGGCGTGAGCGCCGAGCAGTTCGTCATGTGAATGCGCGTGGGGAGTCACACTGTCACCTTCCGACGCTGGACGGGACCGCCAGGCTTACCCGCGTACACCTTACGCAAGGCCTTCAGACCATGGTGGGCACGTGACTTGACCGTACCCTCCGGTATGCCGAGCCGCACGGCCGCTTCGGCGGCAGTTCGCCCGTGATAGTAGACTTCCATCAGGACATCTCTGTGGTCGGCCTTGAGCCTGGCAAGCGCGTCCATGAGCACTATCGAGTCCACGACGTTGTCCGCGTGGTCGTCCTCCACCGCGACGACCGTCTCGCTCTCACCGACCTCCAGCGGCCGAGCAGCCTTCGCGCGATAGTGATCAGACACGATGTTACGCGTGATCGTGATGAGCCAACCTCTCAGCGAACCACGTGGGTTGGACACGATCTCAGGGTGCCGCCAAGCGCGGATCAACGTCTCCTGGACCACATCCTCCGCAACCAGGCGATCACCGGTCAGCCGCGTCGCATAGGCGAGCAGAGCCTTGCCGTGCTCGATATAGATGGCACGTATGAGCGCCTCATCACTCGTGGCTTTCGGGGCGCGTACCCGCAGAATCGCCATTTTTCTTACTCCATCCCCGCTAAATATCCCCGCTACTTGGCAGAAATGCGGATTACCATGGGTCTCATTCGCATGCGTTTGGCCACCGAACGCCGATTCCCCCGATCGGCGGATCGAAAGCGCTCGCCAAATGCGCCCTACCGGATGTCGCCAAAGATCACCCGAGGGCGAGTGGCATGGTGGCCGCTAGAGGCGCGATGACGCACTTCGGTGCATTGCCATAGGCGCATGAGTTGCCATAGGAACAAGAGGTGGTTGTCGCCAAGGCCCCTTTCGCCGCAGGCGAAGCAGGGGCTTCCGAACGATTCGCACACCAATGTGGTGACGGTCTCCGTCACACAGGCGCGCGTCGTTGTCCGGGGAAGTGCCGCCGCGTTCGCTGCGGAGTGCCCAGTTTTTTCTGGGCTCAACCGTGCCCGCGGATTTCCCGACGTCCCGAACCACTGTTCTTGTTGCCTTTCTGCCCGTCCTCGGGGCTGGACACAAGGCCGACCATCCCCACGACGAGGACGGCCCCTCGTCACAGCGAGTGTCACCGACGTCCGTTCACGTCCCGTTGACGGCTGATATACGTCCTGCCCGGGACCTGACCCGGACGAGGCCGGCAGACCTGGGCGGCCGTGCCCGGCGCGGGCCCGAACACGGCGTTGCGCCGCACATGACGCAGGCAGTGGCTGGACAAGTGATCCGTCCAGCCACTGCC
>NZ_JBHWHV010000090.1:0-31178 GCF_042732375.1 Streptomyces sp. NPDC059785 | reverse complement strand
GCCCCCCCCCCACCTCGCTGGCGCCCCCCCCCCCGCCCTGCCCGCACACGCCCCCCCGCCCCCACCGCTGCTGACGGGGGGCCCGACGCTCTGCCCGGCCGCGCCCGCGGCGGCCCGGCCCGCCGGTGCCCGGGGCGGCGCGGCGGCCCGGCACGGCGGTGCAGGGGCCTGGCACGGGCGTGCAGAGCCGTGGCCCGGTGGTGCACAACGGCGGCACGACGACTGCCGGGGCGGGCCGGTTGCTGCCAGAGTGACCCCATGCCAACCGATCTGACGGAGGTCTCGTTCACCGGCGAGACCGTCACGCTGGCCGGGTCACTGACCGTGCCGCAGGGGCCTGGCACACCGGTGGGAGGTGTGGTCATGATCGGCGGGTCGGGGCCCGCCGACCGCGACAACGGGGGCTATTTCCCGCCGATCCGCGACCGGCTCGTACGGGCCGGACTCGCGGTGCTGTCGTACGACAAGCGGGGCGTCGGCGACTCGAAGGGCGACTGGCAGGAGTCGACCCTGGACGACCTCGCCGACGACGCGTCGGCGGCCCTGGACTTCCTGCGCGCGCAGCCGCGCGTGCGCGCCGACGCGGTGGGCCTGCTCGGGCACAGTGAGGGCGGCTGGGTCGCCCTGCGCGCGGGCGCGGGCCGAGCCGACCTCGCCTGGCTGGTCACCAGCAGCTGCCCGGGGACCACCCCGGCCGAACAGGAGCGCCACGCGCTGGCCGAGTCGCTGCGGGACGCAGTCGGGCGGCCGGAGACCGACGCGGCCCTCGCCCTGTACGACCGGCTCGTCGAGGCGGGCCGCCGCGACGCGGACCACGCGGAGGCCCGGACTCTGCTCGGCGACACCGGAACACCGCCCGGCAGCGCCGACCTCTGGGAAGCCGCGACGGACGCCAGGTTCTGGGAGTTCCTCAAACGCAAGCAGGACCACGACCCGCTCGCCGACGCGGTGCGGCTGCGCTGCCCGCACCTGGCGGTCTTCGGCGGGGCGGACCCGCTGGTGCCGGTGGCAAAGAGCGCGCGGGCGTTCGTCGCCGCGGCGTGCCGTCCCGGCCGTCCCGCGCGGGCGACGCTGACCGTGGAGGTCGTCCCGGGCGCGGACCACCGCCTGCGGACGGACCACGGCGTCCGGCCCGCCCCTGCGTACCTGGACCTGCTGGCGGGCTGGATCACGGGCCGCACCCCGCCGCATCCGGACGAGACGCCATAGCACTCCGGCCCTTCAGCCCGCCGGCCCTTCAGCCTTCCGGCCCGGTTACTCGCGTGCGGCGGCGACGTCCCCGTTGACGGTGGTGAGCCGCATGCTGTGGTCGTCGTCCGCCCCGGCGGTGGGCAGCCGGGTCGACGGGCTGCCGTTGTCCGTACGGGCCGTGACGCGGTAGGCGGGGGAGTCGTGCGGCACCGTGACCCGGACCGAACCGTTGGTCGTGGACCCGGTCACGGACGCCGGGGAGGTGGCGCACCCCAGGTCCACGTCGCCGTTCACCGTCTCGGCGTGCAGCCGCGCGGCGCGCAGCTCCCCGACGCGCACCGAACCGTTGCGGGTGACCAGCCGGGCCCGGCCCGTGCGCTCGCCGGAGTGCGTCACCGTCACGTCCCCGTTGACGGTCGTCAGGTCCAGCGCGCCCGGGACACCGGCCACGTCGATACCGGCGTTGCGCGCGGAGACGGACACCGAGGCGCCCTCGGGGACGTCCACCTCGGGCATCCGGGGGCACGCCCGGCCAAAGTCGCCGTCGGCGCAGGAGAGGTCGAGGACCCAGGTCCCGTCCCGGTGGGACCAGTCGGCGTGCACGTGCCGGTCGGTCACCACCTGATCGTCGTCGGAGGGGCGCAGCCGTACGCCGTTGTCGGTGGTGATGACCAGGTGCGCGGCGGCGGACAGCTCGGGGGGCGCGTCGGCCGGCAGCGCACGGGCGTCCGCGTCGTGGCCGCCGCAGGCCGCCGCCAGGGGCAGGACCGCCAGGGCGGCCGCCAGGCGCCGCGTCCGTGTCCGCGTTCGCTTCGGCTTCTCCCGCTGGCGCGTCAGGGTTGTGGTGTCCATGTCCGTCGGTTTCCCCGCGCCGCGCCGTCCATGGCACCGGCTCCGTGACGGCGGCTCCGGCTCCCCGGCACCGGCCCCGGGGCCGGCCGCCCGCGGCCGGCCCATCGGGTGTCGCGCGTGCTGTGACAACGGATGCCGGGCCCGGACGCCGCACGTAGGCTGAGGGGGCTCGGGGCTGTCGTGGAGGTCTGCCATGCCCCGAGCCATCTGGTCAGGCGCGATCAGCTTCGGCCTGGTCACCGTGCCCATCCATGTCGTGAGCGCGACCGAGGACCACTCGCTCAGGTTCCACCAGTACCACCGCAAGGACATGGGCCGGGTGCGGGTGCGCAAGTACTGCGAGGTCGAGGACCAGGAAGTCACGCAGGACGAGATCGGCAAGGGCTACGAGGTCACCAAGGGCCAGGTGGTCCCCGTCCGTGACGAGGAGCTGCGGGAGCTGCCGCTGCCGACGGCCCGGGCGATCGAGATCGAGGCGTTCGTCCCCGAGGAGGACATCGACCCGCTCCGGATCGGCGACGGGTACTACCTCCAGGCGGACGGCGGTGTCGCGGCGAAGCCCTACACCCTGCTGCGCAAGGCGCTGGAGCGGTCGTCGAAGGTCGCCGTCGCCAAGTACGCCTGGAGCGGGCGCGAACGGCTCGGCATCCTGCGGGTGCGCGACGACGCCATCGTGCTGCACTCGATGCGCTGGCCCGACGAGGTCCGCAGCCCCGCGGAACTGGCCCCGCCCGCAGAGCGGGTCTCCCAGGACGAGATCGACGGGGCCCGGCTGCTGATGGAGCGGATGTCCCGGGACGATCTGGAGGGCGAGGAGTTCACCGACCGCTACACCCAGGCGCTGGAACAGCTCATCGAGGCCAAGCGCGAGGGCAGACAGCCGCCGGAGATGCCCGCGCAGGAGGCCCCGGAGGGCAAGGTCATGGACCTGATGGCGGCGCTGGAGAAGAGCGTGCGCGCGGCCAGACAGTCGCGCGGCGAGGGCGAGGACGCCACGGTCCACGAGCTGCCGAAGAAGAAGGCACCGGCGAAGAAGACGGCGGCGAAGACCGCGAAGAAGGCGCCCGCCAAGAAGACCGCGAAGAAGCCTGCCGCCGGGACGGCGGACAGCGCGACGCACAAGGACAAGACGGCGCAGAAGGACGGTGCGGCGCACAGGGCGACGGGCCGGTCCGCGGCGAAGAAGCCCAGGCGCAGTGCCTGAAGTGGGCTGCATTCGCCCCCGTTCCCGGGGCAGAAGAGTGCTGGCGAAGGGGTGCAGCCGAATGCTGACGCCGGACTTTCCTGGGGTTGGGAGGCGACGTTGACGTCCGACGCGCATGCGCGGCAGATGCCGCTGAACTCTGAGCGTGATGCGGAGAGGTTGCTACGGCTGGAGGACGAGAACCTTCAGCTCAAGGAAGCGGTGCGTTCGCACGCCATGGTCGACCAGGCCATCGGCGTCGTCCTGGCCGTCGGCCGGCTCGATCCGGACGAGGGCTGGGAGGTGTTGCGGAACATCTCCCAGCGGACGAACGTCAAGCTCCGCCACGTGGCCGAGCTGATCGTCGAGTGGGCCCGCACCGGCGAGCTGCCCGCCGACATCCGCCGCCAGCTCGAACACGAGCTGGGACTCGACGATTCCGGACCGGGCTGAGCGTCCGCGCCCGGCGCGCCGGAAGCCGTGGCAACCACGCCCCGGCACACGGCGGTTGACCGGTGTGCCGGGCGGCGGGATGCTGCTGCGATCCCGGCCGCCCCGGCGGCTGTCCCGGAAGGGGGAGTTCCGTCATGGCATCGGACGCGGCATCGGACAGGGCAGGACACACGACGCCGGACACGGCGGCACAGACGGCGGCGGGCACGGCGGCACACACGGCGGCGGAAGCGGAACCCACCACGTTCCTGTACGTGCACGGCGCCGGCAACAAACCGCCGGAGGACATCCTCAAGCGGGCCTGGGACCAGGACCTGTTCCAGCGGGACATGGGACCCCGTACGCGCATGGTCTACTACGCCGATCTGCTGCACGACAGCCCGGCCGCCATCACGGCCGACGCGTGCACCGGGGACAGCGCCCTGGCGGCGCTGGTGTCCGACGCGTTCGCCGGGACCGTGCCCCTCCAGGACGCCGAGGTGCGCGACGCGGTCGCCGCGATGTCCGCGGAGGGGGCGCAGTTCGTTTTCGCGCTGAGCACCGGCATGGCCGCCCGCGCGGCGGCACCGGCACCCCGGGTCACCGTCGCGGCCACCGCCGCCCCCGGCTCCACCGCGGTGGCCGAACTGCTGCCGCTGCCGAACCCGCTGCGCCAGTTCCTGCTGCGGCAACTGCTCCGGCACTTCATCCCGGACGCGAACGCCTACTTCTTCACCGCCGCACGGCAGGGCATCCAGGACCGGTTGCGGGCCGCTCTGGACGCCGTCGACGGACGCGCCGTGGTGGTGAGCCACAGCCTCGGCACCGTCGTCGCCTACGAGGTGCTCGGCGAGAGCCGCTTCGCGCGCGCGGACGTACCGCTGCTCATGACGATGGGCTCGCCCCTCGGTTACACCGAGATCCAGGACCGGCTGCGCCGCCCGCTGCGGATCCCGCAACCGGTGCGCCTGTGGACCAACTTCGCCGACCCGCTGGACCTGGTCACCCTGGACACCACACTCGCCGACGACTTCCGGGACACCTCCAAGGTCATCGCCGACATCCCTGTGGACAACCGCTCGCCCAACAACCACGCCGCCTGCGGATACCTGCGCACCCGTCAGGTACGCAACACCGCGGCCGCCGCGCAGTGACCCCTCAGCCGTACCCGGCGGGTGATGTGGCACGGTTGCACCGGGGCCCGCGGACCATCGGTCGGTGACCCGCGACGGCCCCGGAACAGTGCGACGAACCAGGGAGAGTCCATGTCGAAACCGCCGCTCCCCGAGCCCGCGGTCACCATGCTGAAGAAGCCCAACCCGGCGGTCATCGCCACCCTGCGGTCCGACGGCCAGCCGGTGTCCACCGCCACCTGGTACCTGTGGGACGACGGCCGGGTACTGGTCAACATGGACGAGGGCCGCAAGCGCCTCGAGCACGTGCGCAGGGACCCGCGGGTGACACTGACCATCATCGACGAGTCCGACTGGTACACCCATGTCAGCCTCATCGGCCGGGTCGTCGACATCACCGAGGACGAGGACCTGAAGGGCATCGACCGGCTGTCGCAGCACTACCTCGGCCGGCCTTACTCGGCCAGGGACCGCGCCCGCTACAACGCCTGGATCGAGATCGACCGCTGGCACGGCTGGGGCTCCCACCGGGACAGCAGCCAGGCCAACGGCTGACTGCCGGTTCCGGGTGCGCGCTGCCGGGCCGCCCCGTCCGCGGCCGGGCAGCGCGCCGACCAGCACAGGTGCCGGCGCGCGCGGTGCCCGGTCGTCAGGACTTCGTCGCGGCGGCGGCCCCGGCCGGCTCGGCCGCGGCCTTGCTCCCGCTCTGCGGCGCCTTGGCCTCCCCGGCCGCGTCCGACGCGGTGTAGAAGACGGAGGAACCCTGCTTGCTGCGCTGGGCCTGGCTCTTGGCGACCAGCCCTTCGAGCGTGGTGCGCACGACCGTCGTCTTGACGGAGCGGTCGGGGTGGCTCTTGCCCAGGGCGGTGGTGATCTCCGCCGCGGAGCGCGGCTCGCTCTGCTCGGTGAGGTGGGTGCGGATGAGCTCGACGAGCGTGGGCTTGGCCGCCGACGCCTTCGCCGTGGCGGGCTTCGCCGCGGCGGACTTGGCCGTGGTCGCCTTGGCGGTCTTCGTGGCCGGCGCCTTGCCCGCCTTCGCCGCGGGCGCCTTGGCGGCCTTGGCCGTCGTGCTCCTGGCCGCGGGCTTCTTGGCCGCCCCGGTCTCCTGCGCCGCGCCGGCCTTCTTGCCGCGGGACCGCTTGCCGGCCTCCGGCGCGGCGCTCCGCTTCTGCTGCGGGACCGGCGCGACCGCCCCCGCCCGCGCGGCCGCCGACGCCACGTCGGCGAACGTCTCCACCGTGCCGAGCGCCTGCTGCATGTTCACCAGGACGGAGTGGTCGTGCTGGAGCGCGGCCAGCTGTTCCTGGAGCGCGCCGATGTCGGCCGTGATGCGCTCCTGCTCCTTGGTGTTGCGTTCCAGGTCACCGGTGACCTGGGCGATGTACTGCGATGTCAGTTCCGTCGCCTGTGCCGTCTGCGTCGTCTGCGTCTTCGTGTCAGCCATGAAGCCGGCCTTTCCTCGATTCGGGGCCACCGCGGTGTCGGATGCTCGCGGGTGGCCGGGGGATTATGCCCCATGGGGCAGTCACCGGGTCACTCATGGCCTGCGAGCAACTGCCTCATAGGGCAGCAGCGTAGAGGTAATACGGGCGAGTGGAGCCGGTTGTTCCTATCGGGTGATGTTTCCGTTCCCGCGTGCGGGTGTGTCGGGAGCCGTGGTGAGGCGGCGACACATGTCTCGGGGCGACCGCACCCATGGCGACTACATGTGTCTTCGGCATGTGGGCGGCCGGCCGGTACCGAGCGTAGCGTGCCTGGTGAGGAGGGGTCAGGACTGGGTGCGTCGCACGCACTCCGCGACCATGGCGCCGAGGCTGCCGGTCTCCTCGTACAGCTCCCGCTGCACCCGGGCGCCGTTGCCGTGCCGCAGCACATCGGCGACACCCCGGTGCGCCCGGTCGGTGTCACCGCTGACGCCGAGCGCCCCACCGACATGTTCCAGCAGCGCTCCCACCACGTCACCGGCGGGCGCGGGTTTCATGGTCAGCGGATGCAGCAGGTTGTCCTCGAGGCCCGAGCGGGCGGCCCGCCAGGCGGCGAGGCGCAGCAACTCGACGGGGTGACCCACCGGTTCCCGGCCCGCCCGCCACTCCTGCGCCGCCGTCTCGACGAGCCCGCGCGCCAGGGTGGCGATGAGCTGGGCCGTTCCGGCCCGCAGACACACGTCGGAGACGCGTATCTCGACGGTGGGGTACCGCTCGGAGATACGGGCGTCGAAATACACCATGGCCCGGTCGCGGGCCACACCCGTGGCGACCATGTCGCTCACCCGCCGGTGGTACGCCTCGGCCGAGCCGAACAGTTCCGTGGGACCGGCCATCGGCCAGCGCCCCCAGACCCGGCTGCGGTAGCTGCTGTAGAGACTGTCGCGCCCCTGCCAGAAGGGTGAGTTGGCGCTCAGCGCGGTCAGTACGGACAGCCACGGACGGATGCGGTCGACGACCGCCGCGCCCTCGTCGTCGGACTCCACGGACACATGTATGTGACAACCGCACACGAGCTGTTCCTGGGTGGGCAGACCGAACTCGCGGGCCATCCACTGGTACCGCTCGTTCATGCTCACCGACGGGCTGACCGGCAGCGGCGACGTGGCGAGCGCCGCGACGGCGGTACCGATCTCGTCGGCGACCCGCGCCGCCTCCTTGCGGCAGCGCACGATCTCCGCGCCGAGCTCGTGCATGTCCGACTGCGGATGGGTGGCGAACTCGAGCTGCTGGTCGTGCAGTTCCTTCTCGAACGTCTCCTCCGCGTCGCCGTCCCGCGCGGCGCGGGCGAGCACGGCCGTCGACAGGGCCTGCGGCTCCCCGGTCCGCGGATCGACCAGGAGCAGTTCTTCTTCCACTCCGACAGTGCGCACGTGTGGCGGCCTTCCTCTGCGTGTCCTCACGAGCCGGTACGGGCCGGGCGTCGCCTCAGTGACGATGCGTCCGGGCCTCCTGCTCGCCCTGTACGAACGGGTCCGTGTCCGGGTCGTACGTCCCGGCGTGGTCGGCGAGGGCGTCGGTGATGCGTTCCCACTCCTCGGCCTCCGCGCAGGCGCGCACCGCCTCGCGGCCGCCGGGGGAGACGGACTCCGCGGCCTCCCGCGCGCTGTCGCGGGCCGCCTTCGCCTCGTGGTGCGTCATCCCCGTGGCGCGGCGCCGCACGTCCTCCCAGGCGGTGTGCTCGTCCCCGGTCGGCCCGGCCGGGGATCGCTGTGTCTCCGGTTTCGCGGTCACTTGCCGTCCCCTGCTCCCTCGTCGCTCCCTCGTCGTCGTCCTTCCGGCATCCGATTGCCCTCGGAACGCGGACGGACACGTACCGGGCGCGAGTCGCCGGACGCGGCGCGGGTACACGTCGCTCCCTACGGGACGCGTACGGGATGCGTACGCGACCGGTCACGAGCGGAGGCAGGAGGCAGTCATGGCCGAGGAACGTCCGGCGGAGCAGGTCGCGGGGTACTGCAAGGCGTGCGGGACGCCCGCCGGTGAGGGGAGTGTCTGCGCGCACTGCGGGGCCGTGCTCGACCTTCCGGAGCGCGAGGGGCTGGTGGAGGACGAGGGGGCCGGGGTGCGGCGGGCCTTCGAGGGGCGGGACGGCCGCGGCCGGGACGGGGAGCAGGGGCCGCCGTCCCGTGCCTGAGCGGCCGTCCCGCCACTGAGACCGTTCCGCCGGCCAGAGCCGTCCCGCACTTGATGTGTCTCAGGACACGCCTGTTCAGTGGTTCCGGTCACTGGGCGCGGGCGGGAGCCGGGCACTACCTTTTCCGGACCGATGTGTCGCTGTGGCGGTCGCGCCGACGGGCCCGTACGTCGGTGGGCCCGTACGCCGGTGTGCGTGCGCATGTGCAGGTGCGTGTGCCGTATGTGTCGCGTGTGTCGCCGAGTCGGGTGCGTCGGGTGTGTCGCTGTGCTGGTGTGCCCAAGGTCCGGGTGGTTCGGTGTGTTCGCAGATCTCTCGCCGCTCATCGCGGCGACCGCGCAGTGGCTGACGCGTGCCTATCCGGCGGGCGGCGGCGCGCTGGACGCCGCGCTGACCGAGGTGCAGGCCCGGCAGGCCGTGACCGTCGCCGCCTGGCTCCGCTATCCGACGGCGACCGACGCCGCGCTGGTGGCGCTGGCCGGACCCGGGGGATCCGCCCGCCTGGACCGGCTGTCCGGCGCGCGGGGTCCCGCGGACCGGGCGGACCTGCCGGACCCGTCCGACGATCCACTGGACGAGGCGGGCCCGTCGCCCCAGGCGTGGCGTACCTGGGTGGACGAGGTGGTGGCGAGCTGGGCGGCCTGTCTGCTCGGTGACCCGGAGCTGGCCGGCCGTGCGGTGTCCGCCGTCGCCGACTGCGGCCACGCCACCGGCCTGCCGGCCGAGTTCCAGAGGCTCGTCTCGCCCGACGCCCGCGACCGGCGCGCCGCGGCGCTGCTGCGCCACCCGGACCTGCTCGCGCCGGTGGCCGACCTCCACCGCGCCGCGCTCACCGAACGCCTGGGCCCCGGCCAGGCACAGTCCGCCTGATCCTCGCTGCCTTCCGCCCCGCGCCCGCGGTCTCCTCACCCTGCGTGATTCATCCGTCTGCCCTACACCACCGAGCCGGTGGCGCTCGTCCGACGGACGCTGATCGCAAGCTGCCCGACCGGCCGTCGCCGGGTACGGAGGAGATCTGGATGAGTACCGCTTTCACCCGGGACTGGGAACACGCCGTGGTCACCGGCGGCGCCGGATTCGTCGGCTCGCACCTGTGCGCGGCGCTGCTCGACGCGGGTGCCGCCGTGACGTGCGTGGACGACTTCAGCACCGGCCGGACGGAGAACGTCACCCCGCTGCTCGACCGCCCCGGCTTCACCCTGGTGCAGGCGAACGTCGCCGAGGGCCTGCGCGTCTCGCGCCCGCCCGATCTCGTACTGCACTTCGCCTCCCCGGCGTCCCCGGCCGACTATCTGCGGCTGCCGCTGCACACCCTGGAGACCGGCAGCCTCGGCACCCGGCACGCCCTGGAGCTGGCCCACCGCTGCGAGGCCCGCTTCATGCTCGCCTCGACGTCCGAGGTCTACGGCGACCCGGAGCAGAACCCGCAGGACGAGCGGTACTGGGGCCATGTGAACCCGGTCGGCCCGCGCAGCGTCTACGACGAGGCGAAACGCTTTGGTGAGGCACTGACCACCGCGCACGCCGAGACGGAGGGCACCGACACCGGCATCGTGCGGCTGTTCAACACCTACGGTCCGGGTATGCGCGGGCACGACGGACGCGCCGTACCGACCTTCGTGCGGCAGGCGCTGGACGGCGAACCCCTCACCGTCACCGGCGACGGGCGCCAGACCAGGTCGCTGTGTTACGTCGACGACACCGTCGGCGGCATCCTCGCGGCGGCGGCGCACGGCATGCGCGGCCCGGTCAACATCGGCAACCCCGCCGAGCTCACCATGCTGGAACTGGCCGCTCTCGTCATCGAACTCACCGGTTCCTCCTCCGAGATCCGCTTCATCGAACGGCCGACGGACGACCCGGCCGTGCGCTGCCCCGACATCACCCTGGCCCGCGACAAGCTCGGCTGGGAACCGCGGGTGACCGCCGAGGAAGGGCTGCGGCGCACCATCGCCTGGTTCCGCGACGGGCAGGACCGCTGACGGGCGCAGGCGACGCCTCCCCGGCCGGCGCCCGCACGGCTCCGGCGACACCGACGAACGACCTGGGATCCACCTATGCGCATCCTCGGAATCAACGCACTCTTCCACGACCCCGCCGCCGCCCTGGTGATCGACGGGCGGACGGTCGCCGCCGCGGAGGAGGAGCGGTTCTCCCGGCGCAAGCACGGGAAGCGACCGGTGCCGTTCTCCGCCTGGGAACTCCCCGAGCAGGCGGCCGCCTGGTGTCTGAAACGGGCCGGCCTGCGCCCGCAGGACCTCGACGCCGTCGCCTACTCCTACGATCCTCAACTCGCGCTTCCCGCAGGGGAGATGGGCCTCGACGACCCCTGGGACCAGCTGCGGCAGACGTACGCGCGACAGGCCCCGGAGTTCCTGCGGGCCGCGCTGCCGGGCCTCGACCCCGCCCTCGTCCGCTTCGTGCCGCACCACATGGCGCACGCCGCGTCGAGCGCCTTCGCCGCGCCCGACGCCGGGGACTCCTCCGTACTGGTCCTGGACGGCCGCGGGGAACGCGCCTCGCACCTGGCCGCGCACCGCACCGGCGACCGGCTCGAGCCGCTGTACGCGCAGGATCTGCCCCATTCGCTCGGCCTGGTCTACGAGGAACTCACCGAGCACCTCGGCTTCCTGCGCTCCTCCGACGAGTTCAAGGTGATGGCGCTCGCCTCCCACGGCACCCCGCGGATGCTGGCCGAACTGCGCCGCCATGTGTACCCCACCGGCGACGGCGGCTTCCGGGCCACCGCCGTGCCCTGGCACGAACTGTGCGCACCGCGCGGCAAGGACGAGGCGTGGACCCAGGACCACGCCGACGTGGCCGCCGGCGCCCAGGCCGTCCTGGAGGAGACGCTGCTCGACCTGGCGCGCTGGCTGCACGGCCGGACCCACGACAGTGTGCTCACCCTCGCCGGAGGCGTCGCCCTCAACTGCGTCGCCAACTCGCGGATCGCCCGCGAGGGCCCGTTCTCCCGGGTGTGGGTGCAGCCGGCCGCCGGTGACGCGGGCACCGCGCTCGGCAGCGCCCTGCTGCTCGCCGCGGGCGCCGGGGACGAGCCCGAGCCCATGACGGGCGCCGACCTGGGCCGCGACTGGGCGGACGCGGAACTCGGCGCCTGGCTGAAGACGGCCGCCGTGCCGTTCGAGAAGCCGGCGGACATCGCCGCGACCGTGGCGGCCACGCTCGCGGACAACGGCATCGTCGCCTGGTTCCAGGGGCGCAGCGAGTACGGTCCCCGGGCGCTCGGGCACCGCTCGCTGCTCGCCCACCCGGGGCACGCGGGCAACCTGGAGCGGCTCAACGACGTCAAGGGACGCGAGCAGTTCCGGCCGGTGGCGCCCATGGTGCTCGCCGACCGGGCCCCCGGGATCTTCGACGGACCGCTGCCCAGCCCGTACATGCTGTTCGTGCACGACGTGGCCGACGGCTGGCGCGAGCGCATCCCGGCCGTCGTGCACGTCGACGGGACCGCCCGCATCCAGACGGTCGACCCGGCACGGGAGCCGCTGGTCGCGCGCATGCTCACCGAGTTCGAACGGCTCACCGGACTGCCCGTCGTGGTCAACACCAGCCTCAACACGGCGGGCCGGCCCATGGTGGACGACCCGCGCGACGCCCTGGAGTGCTTCGGCTCCTCGCCGGTGGACCTGCTGGCCATCGGCCCGTACGCGATCCGCCGCCAGGACCTCTTCCGCACCGGCGACGACGGGGGTGCGTGATGAGCGGCCGGGACGAGGCGATACCGGGCGACGCGAGGGACGCCGTACCGGACGACACGCACGGTGGTGCGTACGCCGTGGTGGTTCCGACCCTCGGGCGGCCCAGTCTGCGTGCCTGTCTGCGCGCGCTGGCCCTCGCCGGGGACCCGCGGCCGGTCCGGGTGGTCCTCGTCGACGACCGCCCCGACCCCGGCGGCCCGCCGCTCACCGCGGCCGTCCCCGCCTCGCTGAGCGACATCACCACCGTCGTACGGGGCGCCGCCGCCGGGCCCGCCGCGGCCCGCAACACCGGCTGGCGGGCCGCCGGACCCGTGGAGTGGATCGTCTTCCTGGACGACGACGTGGTGCCCGGACCGGCGTGGGCCCGCGATCTCGCGCTCGACCTGGCGGCGGCGACCCGGCGGACCGCCGCGGTCACCGCCCGCATCGTGGTGCCGCTGCCCGCGCACCGGCCGCCCACGGACTGGGAGCGCAGCACCGCGGGACTCGCCACCGCCCGGTGGATCACCGCCGACATGGCGTACCGGCGTGCGGCGCTCGAGGCCGTCGGCGGCTTCGACGAACGCTTCCGGCGGGCCTTCCGGGAGGACGCCGACCTGGCGCTGCGGGTGCTCGGCGCGGGCTGGACGGTGTCCGCCGGGGACCGCACCACGACCCACCCGGTACGTCCCGCGGGGCGCTGGGTCTCCCTGCGTTCGCAGGTGGGCAACGCGGACGACGTCCTGATGACCCGGATCCACGGGCGTGACTGGTGGCTCAGGGCGCGGGCGCCGCGCGGCCGGCTGCCCCGCCATCTGGCGGTGACCACGGCTGCGGCGGCCGCGCTGACCGGCGCCGCGCTCGGCCGCCACCGGTTCGCCGCGGCGTGCGCCGCCGCCTGGCTGGCCGGTACCGCGGAGTTCGCGCTGGCCCGGATCGTCCCGGGGCCGTGGACCCGGGACGAGACCGCCGCCATGACGCTGACCAGCGTGCTCATCCCGCCCGCCGCGAGCTGGCACTGGCTGCGCGGGCAGCTCGCGCACCGCGGCACCGCGCCGTTCCGCCCGGCCGGGGCGGGCGAGTCCGCGCTGCCGCCGCGGCGGCCCGCCGAGGAACGGGTACGCCCATGACCGGCCCACCGCTCTCCCCCCGCCCCCGCCCGCGACCGCCCGTACGGACGGCCGCCGGGCCCTGGCTGACCGACGGGCCCGCGGCGGCCCGCCCGCACGCGACGCACGGCGAACGGAACGACGCGCTTCCGGCGGCCGTCCTCTTCGACCGCGACGGCACGCTCGTCACCGACGTGCCCTACAACGGCGACCCCGCACGGGTCGAGCCGATGCCCACGGCACGCGAGGCCGTCGACGCGGTACGCGCCCGGGGCATCCCGGTCGGGGTCGTCAGCAACCAGTCCGGCGTCGCCCGCGGCCTGCTCACGCACCGCCAGGTGGACGCCGTACGGCGGCGGGTGGAGGAGCTGCTCGGACCGTTCGCCGTGTGGGCGGTCTGCCCGCACGGCCCCGGCGACGGCTGCGCGTGCCGCAAACCCGCGCCCGGCCTGGTCCTGGCCGCCTGCGCGCGGCTCGGCGTGCCCGCCGGGCGGGCGGTCGTCATCGGTGACATCGGCGCCGACGTCGCGGCGGCGTACGCGGCCGGGGCCCGGGGCGTGCTGGTCCCCACCCCCGTCACCCGCCCCGGGGAGACGGCGTCCGCCCCCACCGTGGCCACCGATCTGCTGGCCGCGGTCCGCCTGGCCCTCGACGTGACGGCGAACCGCCCGTCAGCGGGCCGTCAGGCGCCGTCGCGGGGTGTCGTGGGGGAGGGGACATGAGCGGTTCCCGACCACGGCCCCGTACGCTCGTCGTCCGGCTGGACAGCGCCGGTGACGTGCTGCTCGCCGGGCCCGCCGTCCGCGCGGTGGCCGCCGGTTCCGCGCACACCGCGCTGCTGTGCGGCCCGCAGGGCGGGCAGGCGGCGCGGCTGCTGCCGGGCGTCGACGAGGTCATCGAGTTCGACGCGCCCTGGGTCGGTCTCGAACCGCCTCCGGTGTCGCGGGTGGAGACGCGCCGGTTGCTGCACGCGCTGACGGCCGGGCGCTTCGACCGTGCCCTGGTGCTGGTCTCGTACCACCAGAGCCCGCTGCCGGTCGCGCTGCTGCTGCGGCTCGCCGGGATCGGCTGGATCGCCGCGGACAGCGAGGACTATCCCGGTGCCCTGCTCGATCTGCGGCACCACCGGCTGCCCCACCGGCACGAGGCCCTGGCCGCCCTGGACCTGGCCCGGGACGCCGGCTTCACGCTGCCCGGCGGCGACGGGAACGGCGACGGTGACGACGGCGCGCTGCGCGTGCACACCCCGCCGCACACCACGCACCTCACCGGCGCCGGACCGTACGTGGTGCTGCACCCCGGCGCCGCCGTACCGGCCCGTGCCTGGAGCCCCGGGCGGGCGGCCCGCGCCGTCGCCGCGCTGGCCGCCGCGGGCCACCGGGTCGTGGTGACCGGCGGGCCGGGAGAACGGGACCTGACCGCGAAGGTCGCGGGCGGGCACGGGCTCGACCTCGGCGGGGCCACCGACCTGCGGACGCTGTCCGGTGTCCTGGCCGCGGCCCGCGTGGTGGTGGCCGGGAACACCGGTCCCGCGCACCTCGCCGCCGCCGTGGGCACACCGGTCGCCTGCCTGTTCGCGCCGGTCGTGCCTGCCGAGCGCTGGGGACCGTACGGCGTGCCGCACGTGCTCCTCGGCGATCAGGACGCCGGGTGCGCGCGGAGCAGGGCCCGGCACTGCCCGCTGCCCGGCCACCCCTGCCTCGACGGAGTGGGCGACGCCGAGGTCCTGGCCGCCGTGGCGGCGCTCGGCGGCGAAGGACGCGCCGCCCGTGCCCGCCGGACCGCCCCGGACGGCCGCCGCGCCCGGCCCCCGCACGGACCGAACGGCGGCGCCGAAACGGAACGAGGAGCGACCGTATGAACATCCTGCTGTGGCACGTGCACGGTTCCTGGACCACGGCCTTCGTCCAGGGCCCGCACACCTACCTCGTCCCCGTCACACCGGCCCGCGACCCCGACGGGCTCGGGCGCGCCCGCACCTTCTCCTGGCCCGCCTCGGTACGGGAGGTGACCCCCGAGGAGCTGCGCGAGACACCGGTCGACCTGGTCCTGCTGCAACGGCCGCACGAGCTCGGACTCGCCGAGCGCTGGCTCGGCGGCCGGCGGCCCGGACGCGACCTGCCCGCCGTCTACCTGGAACACAACGCCCCCGACGGCGGCGTACCGGACACCCGGCACCCGTGCGCGGACCGCGACGACCTGACGCTCGTCCACGTCACCCACTTCAACCGGCTGTTCTGGGACTGCGGCGGCACCCGTACCGAGGTCGTCGAGCACGGCATCGTCGACCCCGGGCACCAGTACACCGGCCGGCTCGCCCGCGCGGCCGTCGTCGTGAACGAACCCGTACGGCGCGGCCGGTACACCGGCACCGACCTGCTGCCCGCGCTGGCCGAGGCGGCACCGCTCGACGTCTTCGGCATGCGCACCGAGGGACTGGCCCGCCACCTCGGCCTGTCCGCGGACCGGTGCCGCACCGCCGACCTGCCGCAGGGCGAACTGCACACCGCCCTCGCCGAACGCCGCCTGTACCTGCACCCGGTGCGCTGGACCTCCCTCGGCCTGTCCCTGCTGGAGGCGATGCACCTGGGCATGCCGGTCGTGGCCCTCGCCACCACCGAGGCGGTCGAGGCGGTACCGCCCGGCACGGGCACCCTGTCGACCGACCCCGGCGTGCTCGCCCGGGCGGCCCGGCGCTATCTGGAGGATCCCGAGGCCGCGGCGGCGGACGGCGCCCGCGCCCGGCAGGCGGCCCTCGAACGGTATGGGCTCAAGCGCTTCCTGAACGACTGGGAGCGCGTGATGACGGAGGCGTGCTCATGAACCCGACCCCCGCCCCCTTCGACTCCGGCGGCCCCGGCCCCGGGCCGTTCCCGCCCGGTGCCCTGTCGATCGCGCTCGTCTCGGAGCACGCCAGCCCGCTCGCCGCGCTGGGCGAGGTCGACGCCGGCGGCCAGAACGTGCACGTCGCCGCGCTGGCCGGGGCGCTCGCCGACCGGGGCCACCGGGTGACCGTCTACACCCGCCGCGACGCACGGGACCTGCCCGACCAGGTGGCGCTGCGCACCGGCGTGCGGGTCCACCACGTACCCGCCGGACCGCCCGAGCGGCTGCCCAAGGACGAACTCCTGCCCCACATGGGCGACTTCGGCCACTACCTGGCCCGCACCTGGCGGGCCCGCTCACCGGACCTGGTGCACTCCCACTTCTGGATGTCGGGGCTCGCCTCGCTGCGCGCGGCGCGCGAACTCGGCCTGCCGCTGCTGCACACGTACCACGCGCTCGGCACGGTGAAGCGGCGGCACCAGCAGCTCGCCGACACCAGCCCGCCGCGCCGGATCGCGCTGGAGACCGAGGTCGGTCTCGGCTGCGACCGGATCATCGCCACCTGCTGGGACGAGGTCGCCGAACTGGGCCGGATGGGCGTCCCGGTCGGCCGCGTCAGCATCGTGCCGTGCGGCGTCGACACCGACCTGTTCACCCCGCACGGTCCCGCGGCCGCGCCGGGGGCCCGCCCGCACCGGCTGCTCCAGCTCGGCCGGCTGGTCCCGCGCAAGGGCGCCGACGTCTCCGTACGGGCTCTCGCGCTGCTGCCCGACACCGAACTCCTCGTGGTCGGCGGCCCGCCGGCCGCCTCGCTCGACACCGACCCCGAGGTGCGCCGGCTGCGCCGCGTCGCCCACGAGGCGGGCGTCGCCGACCGGGTCAGCTTCACGGGCGGCGTGCCCAGCGCGGAGGTACCCGCGCTGCTGCGCGGCGCCGACGTGGTGGTGTGCCCCGCCGACTACGAACCGTTCGGCATCGTCCCGCTGGAGGCGATGGCCTGCGGCCGGCCGGTCGTCGCCAGCGCGGTGGGCGGCCAGCTCGACACGGTCGCCGACCCGGACACCGGACGGCTCGTCCCGTCGCGCGACGTCGACGCCCTCGCCCGCGCCGTCGGCGAACTCCTCGCCGACCCGGCGGCCCGCGAGGCGTGCGGGGCGGCGGGCCGCCGCCGGGCCCTTCGCCGGTACTGCTGGGAACGCGTCGCGGTGGCCACGGAGGCCGCGTACTGCGCGGTCCTCGACACGGAAGCGGCCGTACCGGCGTGACCGGGACACCGAGACTCCGAGACACCGGGGCGCGGTGTTCACCGTGCCCGGCAACGGGCTGCCGGTGGGCCGGGTCCGCCGTGGCGGGCTGCAGGCTGCGGGCGGGTGGGCTGTGTCTGCCGTGCCTGGCGGTGGGCTGCGGGCGGACCGAGTGTGCCGTGCCCGGCTGCGTGCTGCCGGTGGGCCGTGTGCGTCGTGCCTGGCTGCGGGCGCCGGTGGGCGGGGGCGCGTGCCTGGCTGCGGGCCGGTGGTGCGGCCTGTCCGCCGTGCCCGGCTGCGGGCCATCGACGCGTTCCGCCTGCCGTGCCCGTCCACCGTGCCCGGCCACCGTTCCCGTTCCCCGTTCCGGCCGGTCGGCCGCGGAGTTCCGATGCCCGAAGGAGGTGCGGGTGCCGTCGTCGTCCCCGGTGACGCGGCGTACCCGATCAGCATGAGCCAGTCACCCGAACTCGATGCCGCGCACGCGCACTGCCGGTCACTGGAGCAAGCGCTCGACAGCCTCCGCGGCGACGGCCTCGGCCGGATCGCGGAGTGGGGCGGCAGGCTCGCCGCCGTGCTGCCCGCCGGCGGCCGGCTGCTGGCCGCGGGCAACGGCGGCAGCGCCGCCCAGGCCCAGCACCTGACCGCGGAACTCGTCGGACGCTACCGCCGGGAGCGCCCCGCCTACTCGGCCATCAGCCTGCACGCGGAGACCTCCAGCGTCACCGCCATAGGCAACGACTACGGCTACGACCACGTCTTCAGCCGGCAGGTCGCCGCGCACGGCCGCCCCGGCGACGTCCTCGTGCTGCTGTCCACCTCGGGCCGCAGCGCCAACCTGATCACGGCGGCCGTCGCCGGACGCGCGGCCGGACTGCGCGTCTGGGCGCTGACCGGCCCCGCGCCCAACCCGCTCGCGGAGGCCGCCGACGACGCCCTGACCATCCGCTCCGACCGCACGGCGACCGTCCAGGAGGCCCACCTCGTGGCCGTGCACCTGCTCTGCGAGAGCTTCGACGCCGCCCTGACCCCGGTGCCGGCCGCGGCCGGTGCCGTGGCGACTCGCGTGGTCCCGTCCCACTGGCCGACGCCGTGAAGGGCCCGCAGCCGCTCGTCGTCGTCGGTGACGTCCTGCTCGACGAGGACATCGAGGGCGTCGCCACCCGGCTCTCCCCGGACGCCCCCGCCCCCGTCGTCGACGTCACCGGCAAACGGCGTCACCCCGGCGGCGCGGGCCTGGCCGCCGCGCTCGCCGCCCGGGGCGGCCGCGAAGTCGTCCTGGTGACCGCCCTTGGCGACGACCCCGCCAGCGAAGCGGTACGCCGGGAACTGCACGGCCGGGTCCGGCTCGTGGAACTGCCCCTGGACGGCACCCTGCCGGTCAAGACCCGCGTCCTGGCCGGCGGCCGGCCCGTCGTCCGCATCGACCGGGGCGGCGGCACCCCCGGCGCACCCGGCGACGCCGTACGGGACGCCCTCGCCCAGGCCCACGCCGTCCTCGTCGCCGACTACGGACGGCACACCGCGAACGCCGTACGCGACCACCTCGCGGCCGTCGCCCCGCGCACCCCGATGGTCTGGGACCCGCACCCCAGGGGCGGTGCCCCCGTCCCCGGCGCCCGGCTCGTCACCCCGAACGCCGCCGAGGCCCGCGCGCTGTGCCCCGGCGACGGCGAGACCCTGCGCGCGTACGCCGAGCGCGCCACCGAACTCGCCGGACGCTGGCGTGTCGCGGGCGTCGCCGTGACGCTCGGCGAGCGCGGCGTGCTCCTCGCCGGACCCGGCACCGGTACGCCGATGCTGGTCCCGGCGCCGTACCGCGCCACCGGCGACCCGTGCGGCGCCGGCGACTGCTTCGCCGCCACGACGGCCGCGGCCCTCGCCGACGGCGCGCTCCCGGAAGAGGCCCTCCAGCGGGCCGCCGCCGAGGCCGCCGCCTTCGTGTCGGCGGGCGGCGCGGGCAACCCCGCACTGTGGCGCGCGCGGGCCGAGACCCTTTTCGACGCGGAGCCCGGTACGGACGCCTTCGCCCTCGCGGAACGCGTCCGGGCCCGCGGCGGCACCGTCGTCGCCACCGGCGGCTGCTTCGACCTGCTGCACGCCGGCCACGTCGGTCTGCTGGAGAGCGCCCGCCGGATCGGCGACTGCCTCATCGTCTGCCTCAACTCCGACGCCTCCCTCGCCCGCCGCAAGGGCCCGGGGCGCCCGCTCAACCCGGTCGCGGACCGCGCCCGCGTCCTCGCCGCCCTCGGCAGCGTCGACGCCGTCGCCGTCTTCGCGGAGGACACCCCCGAGGCCCTGCTCCAGCGGCTGCGGCCCGACGTGTGGGTCAAGGGCGGCGACTACTCGGTGCAGGGCCTGCCCGAGGCCGAGGTGCTGCGCGGCTGGGGCGGACAGGCCGTCGTCCTGCCCTACCTCGACGGCCGTTCCACCACCCTGCTCGCCCGCCGCGCGGCTCAGGCCGCCGCACCCCTGCCACCGGGCGGCCCGTGAGGCCGTACGCACCGGACGACCACCGCCGAGGAGGGACACCCGTGGACGCGGACCTCGAAGTGGACGCGCGGCTGGGCGCGGAGCCGGGCGCGGAGCCGGGCGCGCGGCTGGGCGCGGAGTCGGGCGCGGAGCCGGGCGCGCGGCTGGGCACGGCGCCGGACGCGCGGCAGGGCCCGCGGCTGGGCACGGCGTCGGACACGGTTCGGCCCCGGCCAGGGCCCCGGCCCCGCGTCCTCGTGCTGCGGGCGCTCGGGCTCGGCGATCTGCTGACCGTGGTGCCCGCCCTGCGGGCGCTGCGGCGGCACCTGCCCGGACACGAGATCGTGCTCGCCGCGCCCGGACGGCTGACCCCGGCCGCCGACGCGACCGGCCTCGTCGACCGGCTGCTGCCCGCCTCCGCCGCCGGACGGGCGGTACCGGCGGACCTGCCCTGGACTGGGCCCCCGCCCGCCCTCGCGGTGGACCTGCACGGCAACGGCCCGCCCAGCCACCTGCTCCTCCAGCGTCTGAAACCCCGGCGGCTCCTCGCCTACGCGCACCCCGGCACGCCCGGCGTCCCCGGCCCCGAATGGCACGAGGACGAGCACGAACGCGCCCGCTGGTGCCGCCTCCTCGCCTGGTACGGCATCGCGGCCGACCCGGACGAACTGTGGATCCGGCCGCCCGCGACGCCCTCCCCGGCGCCCGGCGCCGTCGTCGTGCACCCCGGTGCCGACGCCGCGGCCCGCCGCTGGCCGCCGGAGCGGTTCGCGGCCGTGGCGCGCCGGGCGCACCGCCGCGGGCACGAGGTGGTCGTGACGGCCGGGGCGGGGGAGGCGGACCTGGCCCGCCGGGTGGCGGCGGAGGCGGGGCTGCCGCCCGGCGCGGTGTGGGGCGGCACCGGTGACGTACCGTTCGACCGGCTCGCCGCGCTCGTCGCCGGGGCGCGCTGCGTGGTGGTCGGGGACACCGGGCTCGCCCATCTGGCCTCGGCGCTCGGTACCCCGTCCGTGGTCCTCTTCGGCCCGGTCGCACCCCGGCTGTGGGGCCCGCCCGCCCGCGCGCGCCACCGGGTGCTGTGGCATCCCGGCGGGACGGCGGACGAGGTGACCCGGCCTGGTGACGCGCATGGCCGAGTCCCCGACGAACGGCTGCTGCGGATCACCGCCGACGAGGTCGTGGCGGCGATGGAGGCACTACCGGAGCCGGAGCCGGAACCGGAGTCGAAGCCGGAGTCGAAATCGGCAAGTGCCCCGGGCAGCGCGCTGCCCGCCGTACGGTCCGGTGTCGTACGACGGGCAGGACGGTGACGGACGGGTAGGCGCGCGGAGGAGGCTCGAAGGGCGCTCGGGCGGCGGGCGGAGGGACGCCGAGGCGCCGATGCTCAGGCGGCGGTGCTCAGGCCCGGCTGTACCGCGCCGTCGAGGTCCCCGGTGCGCAGGATTACCGGCGCGGTGGCCCGTACCCGGCGCTTGCGCAGCAGGTGGCCCGCGCCGACCACACCGGCGATCAGCAGCCCGCCGGCGACGAGCGCGCCGCGCGCCCCGGCCACCTCCATCAGCAGACCGAGGGCCGGCGGCCCGGCGAGGCCCCAGCCGGTGCTGATGCTGCCCCAGACGCCCAGCACGCGGCCCCGCAGGTGCGCGGGCGGGTCGGTCTGGAGGACGGTCGTGCCCGCGGTGTCGGAGACGGACTCCACCACCGCCATGGGCAGCACGAGGACCAGCAGCACGGCCAGCGACGGGGAGAGCCCCGCCACCACCTGGAGCAAGCCTCCCGCGGCGGCCAGGACGCCCACCGTCCGTACGGAGGGCCGGCGCAGCCGGGCGCCGAGCACGGCGCCGAGGATGCCGCCGACCGCGAGGACCGTCGACACCGTGCCGAAGGTCCCGGCGCCGCCGGCCAGCGGCCCGGTGACGAGGACGGCGAGCGTGAGCTGGTAGTTGCGGCCGAAGACCGCGCTGATGCCGGTGATACCGGCCAGCGCGACCAGCCGCGGGCGGCGCATGAAGAAGAGCAGACCCTCGCGCACCGTCATGTCCTCGCCCGCCGCGGCCTCCGTACCGCGCTGGGCCGGTACGGCGGCGGCCGCCTTCGTCAGACGGCGCTCGGCGGCCCCGTACGCGGGCCGCAGGAAGGGGATGACCGAGGCGACGAAGGCGAAGGAGACTGCGTTGGCGGCGTAGGCGGCGGCGGTGCCGAGGAAGCCGACGGTGACACCGGCCAGCGCCGTGCCCGCGAGCCGCCCGGCGCTGTGCACCAGGGAGCCCACGCCGATGGCGGAGGGGACGTCCTCCGCCCGGACCAGGTCGTTGCCCAGCAGGGAGCACGCGGGACCGTCGACCGTGGCGATGAGGCCGGTGACGGCGGCCAGCGCGAGCAGGGCGGTCAGGTCGAGCCGGTCGAAGGCCACCAGCAGGGCGGTGGTGGCGGCGATCACGCCCAGCAGCGCCTGGCTGACGGAGGCGGTCAGCTTGCGGGGCCAGCGGTCGACGGCCGCCCCGCCCGCGACGCTGACCAGCAGCGCGGGCGCGGCCTGCACCGACATGGACAGACCCGTCGCGGCGGCGGACCCGGTGATCTGGAGGACCAGCAGGTTCTGCACGGTGAGCTGCATCCACGTACCGGCGTTCGACACGAAGTTCGCGACGGACCACCAGCGCATGCTGCGGTACCGCAGCGAACGCCAGGGGGAGCGGCTCGGCGCGGAGGACGACGAAGAGGGGGAGGGGGGAGAGGAAGGGGAGGAAGACACAGTGGGCCACTCGGTGGGGAGACGAGTCGCGGACCGACTCAGGAGGGGGTTCGGCGGGGCGTGGGAACGCCGGCTTCGCTGCGCGGCGACTCCGCCGAATCTGTCGGGGCTGTGCCGTCCGGGAGGTCGTCCCCTGGATGAGGTGACGGGGGGCGTACGGGCTCTCCGGGCACGGCGACGACCATGGTGGCAGACGGGGGTGCCGAGTCCTCGGCGAGCGCTTCTCGGCAGGGCGCCGGAAGTCTTCAAGTGCGCCTATGTGGAGGGAATTTGGCGGTCATGGTGGGGTTGCTCACAGGGTTCGCGGCGACGGGGTGCGGGGCGCGTGCAAGGGGCCTTTGGCCGTGAGGATCGCCACACCGTCGCCACGCCGGCCGACGGCGGCGCATGCCCCGCCCGCCCGTCCCGTGTGGCAGAGCCGGACGGTACGTCCGACGATGAGAGCGACCCGCTGAGGACCCCGCCACAGACGTCCCCGCGCGGCTGCCGGTGGCCGCCGGTAGTGGTCGGTGGTCGTCAGTAGCGGTCGTTGTCGCTCGGTGGCGGTCGTTGTCGGCCGGTGGTCGTTGTCGCTCGGTGGCGGCCGGTGTCTCCGAGTGGCCGCCGTCCACCGGCATGCACCGCTGTTCACCGACGTTCACCGATGGAAGGAAGGCCGTGCACATGACGCCGCCGACGTTCACCACGCCGTGGACGACGCGGCCTGCCTGGCGGCGGGCCCTGGTGACCGGAGGCGCCGGTTTCCTCGGCTCCCACCTCTGTGAGCGCCTTCTCGACGCGGGCGTCGGCGTCACCTGTCTCGACGACCTGTCCTCCGGTTCGCCCGGCAACATCGCGCACCTGACCGGCCGCCCCGGCTTCCGGTTCCTGGAACACGACGTGGCCGATCCCCGCTGCCTGGACGCGCTGGACGGCCGGTACGACCTGGTACTGCACTTCGCCGTTCCAGCAGTTCCAGCAGTTCCAGCCGTCCCCGCCGTTTCCGCCGGTCCCGTCGACAGCCTCGATCGCCCGTCGCGGATGCCGGAGGCGGACGGCTCCGGTACCCGCAACGCCCTGACCGCCGCCGACCGTGACGGCGCGCGCTTCCTGCTCGCCTCCGCGTACCAGGGGGCGTCCGACGACCCGCCCGAGCCGTCCGGGGCGCACCTCGGGCACCACGGGGCCGAGCGCTTCGCCGAAACCCTGACCACCGCCTTCGTGCGGGCCAGGGGGCTGGACGCCGGGATCGTGCGGATCTTCGGGAGCTACGGGCCCCGGATGCGGGCGGACGACGGCCACGTGGTGCCGGTCTTCGTCCGGCAGGCGCTGGCCGGCGAACCGGTGACCGTCGCCGGTGACGGCACCCGTACGCGGTCGCTCTGCTACGTGGACGACACCGTCGACGGCGTGCTGCTGGTGGCCGCGAGCCGGTCCGTACGGCCGGTCGACATCGGCGGCTGCGAGGAGACGGGCGTGCGGGACATCGCCCGCCGGGTGATCGAGCTGACCGGCTCGCGCTCGCCCCTCACCCACGTGGACACCGGGCCCGGCGAGGACGCACGGCGCGGGCCCGATCCGACCCTCGCCCGGGAGCTGTTCGGCTGGCAGCCGAAGGTGGGCTGGGAGGAGGGGCTCAAGCGCACCATCGCCCATTTCTCCGAACTCGCGGCGAACGGCTGGCCGCTCCGGCACCCGGCCGGCGCGGCCGGCCCGTCGGGCGGCACCGAGGGAGGGCGCCGGCATGCGTGCTCCTGGTGACGGCGGCGGTGACCGCGGCGGTGACCGTGACCGGACCATCGCATCGGCCGCCAGGAGTGGCGGGAGCGGCGGGCCCGGCGGGACCGGCGGCGGGACCGGCGGTGGGACGTGGTCCCGGTGAGGGCGCTCGTCGTGCGGCCGGGCGGCTTCGGCGGGGTGCTGCTCGCGGGCCCGGCCGTCCGGGCGGTGGCCGGGGGAGCGGGGTCGGTGACGATGTGGTGCGGTCCGCGCGGCGCGCCCGCCGCGCGGCTGCTGCCGCACGTCGACGACGTACTGGTGTGGCAGGCGCCCTGGGACGACGACGGCGGCCCGCCCGCGGTGGACGAGGCGGACCCGGACGGCATCGTCGGACGTCTGCGGCAGGGCGCGTACGACGTCGCGCTCGTCCTCACCGGCGGCCGGCAGAGCCCGCTGCCCACCGCGCTCCTGTTGCGGACGGCCGGGGTGCGGCGGATCGGGGCCGCCGTCGACGACGACCGCGACGACACGGGCGGTCTCCTCGACGTACGGCACCGGCGGCGGCCGGACCGGCACCCGGCACAGACGGCCCGTGACGTGGCCGCCGCGCTGGGTTTCCCGCCCCGGGCCGGTGACGACGGGCGGCTGCGTGTCCTGCCCGCGCCCGACACGACCGGCCTCACCGGCAACGGCCCCTATGTCGCCGTACACCCTGGTTCCGGTGCGCCGGACGGTGCCTGGGAAACGGAGCGGTGGGCGGAGGCGGTGGCTCTGCTGGCGGACGCGGGGCACCGCGTCGTCGTCACCGGCGGCCCGGAGGAGGCGGCCCTGACCCGTCTCGTCAGCGGGGACACGGCCGTCGACCTCGGGGGCCACACCGATCCGCGGACCCTGTCCGGCGTGCTGCGCGCGGCGGACGCCGTCGTCGCAGGGAACACCGCGTCCGCCCATCTCGCCGCCGCGACCGGCACGCCGGTGGTCCCGCTCCTCGCACCGGCGGACGCGGCGTCCGCCGACAGCCGGAGCCCGTACGGGGTGCCCAGCGCGTTCCCCGGCGACTACGGGGGCCCCGGCGCGGCGGCCGGACCCGGCGGCGTCACCGCCCAGAGCGCGGTACGCGCCGTACGGCACCTGCTCCAGGAGACCACATGAACAACCTGACGCCCGGCGACGGAACCCACACGACCACCCCCACCGCGAGCCGCGCGTCCCCCGGCACCCGCCCCTCGCCGGACGACACGACGACGAGAGGACGGTCTGCCGGTGACGGTGGTGAGTCGGGCGGAGCGGCGGCGGAAGAGCGTTACGCCACCGCCGCCACCACCACCACCGCCACCGCCACCGCCGCCGCCACCACCGCCACCGCCACCGCCGCCGCCACCACCGCCGCAGCAGCCGACGACGACGGCGCTGCGCCGGGCAGGGCGGCGCGAGAGCGTCCCGTCGGCATCGGCATCGGCATCGGCATCGGTATCGGCATCGGCATCGGCGACGGCGCCGTGCCGGGGCGGGCGGTCGCGCGGGAGCGTCCCGGCACCGGCGGTCCCGCGTCGGAGCGAGCGGCGGTGCGACAGGGGCCCGTCGCCGACGGCTCCTCCGCGCTGTCCGGCCGCTCTGCGGGCCCTTCTGCCGGCCGACCTGCCGGCCGACCTGCCGGCCGTTCGGCCGGGCGTCCCGGCGGGCGTCCCGGCGGGCGGATCACCGTTGCCGTGATCACCCGGGACCGTCGCGTCAGTCTGCTGCGGACCCTGGACCGGCTGGCCGCGCTGCCGGAACGGCCGCCCGTCATCGTCGTGGACAACGGCTCCGCCGACGGCACCGTCGCCGCGGCCCGTGCCCACCCCGTCGGCGCGACACTGCTGGCCGCCGGACACAACACCGGCGCCCTGGGCCGCAACCTCGCCGTCCGCCACGCCGCCACCCCCTATGTCGCCTTCAGCGACGACGACTCCTGGTGGGAACCCGGCGCCCTGGACGCCGCCGCCGACCTGCTGGACGCCCACCCGCGCCTCGGCCTGCTCGCCGCCCGCACCCTGGTCGGCCAGGAGGGCGCCGAGGACCCGCTGAACGCCGTCCTCGCGGACTCGCCCCTGAGCCCCGCCGCCGACCTGCCCGGCCGTCCGGTGCTCGGCTTCCTCGCCTGCGCCGCGGTGACCCGCCGCCACGCCTTCCTCGACGCCGGCGGCTACCACGAGGTGCTGTTCTTCGGCGGCGAGGAGACCCTGCTCGCCTACGACCTCGCGGCCCGCGGCTGGGGAGTGACGTACGAGCCGTCGGTGACCGCCCGGCACCACCCCGAGCCGGGGGAACGGGCCGGGCGCGTCGTGGTCCAGTACCGCAACGCGCTGCTGACCGCCTGGCTGCGGCGGCCGCTCACGACCGCCCTGCGGCGCACCGCCCGCCTCGCGGTGGCCGCCGTCCGCCGGGAACCGGGCGCCGCGCGGGCGCTGCGCGGCACGGCCGCCCGGCTGCCCGCCGCGCTCCGGGCCCGCAGACCCCTGCCCGCCCCGGTCGAGAACGCGGCCCGGCTGCTGGACCGTACGCCCCCGTGAATCCGCCGACGACACAGGACGAGCCGCGATGACCGACACCCCCAGCTTCCGCACATCCCGCGCCCACGCCCCTGGGACCGACAGTTCCCGCGCCGGCGGCACAGCGCCCCGGGACGACGTCCGGTCCGCCGCCCACGGCCCGGACGCCACGGCGTACGGGCACGAGGACGGGGACGGGAACACGGAGGGCGGGACGTCCGACCCCCGTACCAGCGTCGTCGTCATCACCCGCGACCGCCGCCCCGAACTGCTGCGCACCCTGCGGATCCTGCGCGAACTCCCGGAGCGGCCGCAGGTCATCGTCACGGACAACGCGTCCGCCGACGGCACCGCGGACGCCGTCGCCCGCGAGTTCCCCGAGGTACTGCTGCTGTGCCCGGGACGGAACCTGGGCGCGGTCGGCCGCAACCTCGCCGTCCGCCACGTCACCACCCCCTACGTCGCCTTCTGCGACGACGACACCTGGTGGGAGCCGGGGGCGCTGACCAGGGCGGCGGACCTGCTCGACGCGCATCCCCCGCTCGCCGCCGTGACGGCCCGCATCCTCGTGGAACCTTCGGGCGAGGAGGATCCCGTCGTCGCCGAACTGCGCGACTCGCCGCTCACCGGGCCCGACTGGCTGCCGGGGCCCGCGCTCGGCTCCTTCCTCGCGGCGGCGACCGTGCTGCGTACCGACGTGTTCCGGACCGCGGGCGGGTTCCACCCGGGGCTGTGGCTCGGCGGGGAGGAGGAACTGCTCGCCACCGACCTGCTCCGGCAGGGCCACTGGCTCAGCTACGTACCGGAGCTGACGATCCATCATGCCGCGTCGGAGGCGCGCGACAGCACCGAGCGGCGGGTCCTGGGACTGCGCAACACGCTGTGGTTCACCTGGCTGCGCCGGCCCTGGCGGGCGGCCCTGCGCCGCACCCTGTACCTGATGCGCACGGTGCCGAAGGACCGGGCGTCGGTGCGCGCCTTCGGCCGGGCGCTGGCGGGGCTTCCCTGGGTGCTGGCCCAACGCGACCCGGTCCCCGCCGAGATCGAGGCCCGGCTGGCCGCCCTGGAAAAGGCCCGCCTCACCTCCACGGCCCGCCGCTACATCGGCTGACGCCCGCCGCTACATCGGCTGACGCCCGTGGTCACATCGGCCGACGCCCGTGGTCACATCGGCCGACGCCTGCGGTCACATCGGCCGACGCCTGCGGTCACATCGGCCGACGCCCGCCGCCACGTCGAGCGAGGCCCCAATCGTCAGGCCCCCGCCCCCAGGACTCACCCACGTGCCTCATCTTTCTCACCTGAACAGCCTCAGAACAGGCGCAACCCCCCAGGGAGGCTTCTAGGGTCACTTGACATGGTTTCACATCCGAGATTTGAGCTGGTCGGCCGCATCACGGCCCGTCTGAACTCACTGGTGACGAGCCTTTTCCTGCCGGTCACCGTCGCGGCCGTCGCCGCGCTGACGGTGTCGGCACCCGCCGCCCATGCCGCGGACCCAGTGGGGTTCCTCACCGACTGGGACTCCATCGCCCAGTGCGAGTCCAGCGGCAACTGGCAGGCCAACACGGGCAACGGTCACTACGGCGGCCTCCAGTTCAAACAGTCGAGCTGGGAGGCCGCGGGCGGCCGCAAATACGCCCCGCGGGCGGACCTCGCGACCAAACAGGAGCAGATCGCCGTCGCCGAGCGGCTGGCGGACCTCCAGGGCATGAACGCCTGGACCTGCGCCACCTGACGCCTTCCCGGCCCGCCTTGACCTGCGCCACCTGACGCCTTCCCGGCCCGCCTTGACCTGCGCCACCTGACGCCTTCCCGGCCGCCCCGCGGCCGGGCCCGCGAGCCCCCTCCCTTCCCCGCTCCTTCCCCTCTCCCCTCCGCCTCGGCCGCGCCCGCACCCGCACCCGCTCCGAAAAAATGCGGTGCGCCGCGCTCCAGGCGTTCCCTACAGTCTTCAGCAGCCGCGCGCCACCCGGGGCGCGCGCCGTGCCGAGCGAGGGGAGAGGGCCGTGCGACACCGCACCGCTGTCACCCCTGTCCGGTCGCGGTACGAGGTGATCCTCGTGTCTCCGTGCGTCCGGTGCCCGCCGCGCGGCCGGTACCGGATATCCGTGACGAGCGCCTGACCTCGGCCTCCCCGAGGACTTCGCCGGTTCCGCACCCCTTCGGTTCCGCACTTCTCCGGTTCCGCCTCGTCCCGGCAATCGCGCCGCCCCTGTTCGGAAACATCCCGAAAGGCCCCGGGCCGTGCGCAACGACCTGCACCGACAGCCTCGACTCACCAGTGCCGTCACCGACGCCACTACCGGCACCATCGCCACCGCCACCACTGGCAGTGGCACCACCGCCGTCCGCAACATCGGCATCCTCGCCCACGTCGACGCCGGCAAGACGACGGTGACCGAGCGCATCCTCTTCCTCACCGGCGCGACGCACCGGCGGGGCGAGGTCCACGACGGCACCACCGTCACCGACTTCGACCCCCAGGAGCGCGACCGCGGCATCACCATCTTCGCCGCGGCCGTGAGCTGCGACTGGGACGGTCACCGCGTCAACCTCATCGACACCCCCGGCCACGTCGACTTCGCCGACGAGGTGGAACGCTCGCTGCGTGTGCTCGACGGCGCGGTGGCGGTGTTCGACGCCGTCGCGGGCGTCGAGCCGCAGAGCGAGTCGGTGTGGCGGCAGGCCGACCGGCACGGTGTGCCCCGGATCTGCTTCGTGAACAAGCTGGACCGGGCCGGAGCGGACTTCGACCGGGCGGTGGAGTCGATCCGCGAGCGGCTGCACCCGGTGCCGCTGGCCGTCCAGTTGCCCATCGGTACGGAGGGCGCGTTCACCGGAGTGGTGGATCTGCTGCGCATGCGGGCCCTGGTGTGGGCCGACGGCGGCGCGATGGAGGAGGGGCCGGTACCGGACCATCTGCGGGAGGAGGCGCTCCGGCGCCGCCGGATCCTGGAGGAGGCGGTGGCGGAACTGCACCCCGCCGCGCTGGAGGAGTTCTGCGCGGAGTCGGCGCTCACCACGGCGACGCTGGCCGCCGCGCTGCGCGAGCTGACCCGTACCGGTGACGCCGTCGTGGTGCTGTGCGGCTCCGCGTACCGCAACCGCGGGATCGAACCGCTCCTGGACGCGGTGGTGGCCTTCCTGCCGTCGCCGCTGGACGTGCCGCCGGTGCGCGGCACCCTGGACGGCGCGGTGCACGAGCGGCCCGCCGACCCGGCGGCGCCGTTCGCGGCGCTGGCGTTCAAGGTGACCGCGACCCCCACGGGCCGGCTGACCTGCCTGCGGGTGTACGCGGGCACGCTCGGCCGGGGCGACACGGTGCTCGACGCGGGCACGGGGCGTACCGAGCGCGTCGGCCGGATCCTGCGGATCCAGGCCGACCGGCACGCGGAGCTGGAGCGCGCGGTGGCCGGTGACATCGTCGCGGTGGTCGGCCTGAGGACCGCCCGCGCCGGGTCCACCCTGTGCGCGCCGTCGGCACCGCTGGTCCTCGAACCGCCCACGGTCGCGGACCCGGTGGTGTCGGTGGCGGTCGAGGCCCGTACGAGTGCCGACACCGACCGGCTGGCGTCGGCCCTGGCACGGCTGGTCGAGGAGGACCCCTCGCTGGTCGTGCGGACCGATCCGGAGACCGGGCAGACGGTGCTGTCCGGCATGGGGGAACTGCATCTGGAGGTGGCCGTGGAGAAGATCAGACGCGACCGGGGACCGGCCGTGCGGGTCGGGCGGCCGAAGGTGGCGCACCGGGAGACCGTCGTCCGCGGAGTGACGGGTCTGGTGTACCGGCACGTCAAACAGGACGGCGGCGCCGGGCAGTTCGCCCATGTCGTCATCGACGTGCGGCCGCTGGAGGCACCGTCCGACGGCGGCGGTACGGGCTTCGCGTTCCGGTCCGAGGTGGTCGGCGGGCGGGTGCCGCAGGAGTTCGTCCGGGCGGTCGAGGCCGGCTGCCGGGACGCGCTGTCCGCCGGGCCGCTCGGCGGTCACCCGGTGACGGGCGTGAGCGTCGTCCTGACCGACGGGGCGACCCATCCGAAGGACTCCTCGGAGATGGCGTTCCGGGCGGCCGGGCGGTTCGCGCTCCGTGCGGCGCTGCGGGAGGCGGAGATGGTGGTGCTGGAGCCGATGGCGGACGTCACGGTCACCGTGCCCAAGGACGCCGTGGGCGGGGTGCTCGGTGACCTGGCGGCCCGGCGCGGCCGGGTGTCGGGCTCCGTCCTGCGCACGGGCACCGCGGTGATCACCGCCACCGTGCCGCTGGCCGAGCTGTTCGGCTACGCGACCCGGCTGCGCAGCCGCACCCAGGGCCGGGGCACGTTCACCACCCGGCCCGCCGGCTACGCCCCGGCGCCGAGCGCGGCGGCCCGGGTGACACCGTCCCGGTAGCCGGTGACTGCTGATCCGAGGTGCCGCCCGCCCGCCCGTTC
>NZ_JBHWHV010000089.1:0-31557 GCF_042732375.1 Streptomyces sp. NPDC059785 | reverse complement strand
GTCACACCTGCGGTGACCGGGCGGGCGACAGCGGCAAACGAGTGTGCGGTGCCGCTCGCTACTGACCCGGGCGGCGGTTCTTCAGGTCGTCGTCCTCGTCGTAGGCGACGCCGTCGGCTTCGATCCTCTCCTTGCGCACCTGTCCGGTGATGGTCTCCTCCTCGGTGAGCTCCTCGGTGGTCATGCGCACGCGCTCGACGGGTACCGTCTCGATCTCCACGACGGGCTGCTCGGCGTAGAGCGTGACCTCGTACTCGGCTTCGGCGATCTCCGGGCCGGACAGGGCGTCGTCCACGTTGCCCTCGGTGATCGGCTCGCGCACCACGCGGACCTCCTCGTGGCGCAGCGGGACCGTGCCCTCGACGTCTTCGACCACCACGTACTTGCGCAGCCGGGCGCGTCCGGCCGGATACCTCTCGGCTCCGATGTGCATGCGCTCCTCGGACCGGGTCATGGCGTCGTCCCTGCCGAGGGTGCGCGCCGACTCGTCCGTCATGCCCTGGCGGGCGTCCGTGCCGCGGCCGGTGTCCATGTCCTGGCGGGCGTTCCGCTCGGCGCCCAGACCGGCCATGCCCGCCGCGCCGGCCATGCCGGCGGTTCCGGCCGTGTCCGCCGTGCCGTAGCCGCCGCCCGCATTGCGCTGTTCGGCCTGCTGCCAGGCCTGGTCCCAGTCGATGCCGTAGTAGTCGTACAGCCGGTGCTCCTCGTCCTCGGAGAGGTGGCCCCCGTTGTCGACGTCCACGTTCGGCGCGTCCTTGATCTTGTCCTTCGGGTACGGCACCTCGACGTGGTCCTCGACCAGGGACGCCTCGCGGATCGGCACGAACGACTCGTGCGTACCGAAGAGCCCCGTCTTGACCGTGACCCACTCGGGGCGCCCCGTGGCGTCGTCGAAGAAGACGTGCTTCGCGTCGCCGACCTTCTTGCCCTGGGCGTCGTAGACCGGATGTTCCAGCACCTCGGGGATCTGCTCCTGGGTGATCACTGTTCCTCACCCTCCTTCCGCGTTCGGCTCCCTGTACGGGTGACCTTCACGAATGGCGCAAAACACCCAAATGCCACATAAGTGGGCAGTGTGCGATTCAAATATTGAAAGCGGCAAAGGCCGGGTCAGGTCAGCGGAACCAGGACACTGATCGTCTTGCCGCCGCCGGGGCATCGCTCGACCTCGATCTCGCGGGCGAGCCGGATGATGAGCGGCCACCCGTAGCCGTTCCCGGTGTGCTTGCGGGGGACGGCGCCGGAACCGTAGACGCCGACGGGGATGACCTCGCTGTTGTCGCGCACGGCCAGCCGCATCCCGTCGTCGGTCAGCGTCGCGTGGAATCCGGCGAGGCCCTCACCGTGCCGTATCGCGTTGGTGACCATCTCGGAGACGACGAGCAGCAGGTCGATGACCGCCTCCTCGCTCGCCGCCGGGGCCCGGGAGTTCCACTCCTCGCGCACGAGGGTCTTCACGTACTGGCGGGCGGCCGCCGCGGTGGTGACGGCGGACGGCGGCCGCGGGGGCGCCGCCGCGGGACCGGTGACGACGACGGCCGGGCCCGGCTCACCGACCCGCTCCAGGGTTGCGGTGTCCCGGTCCAGGGTCGCGGTGTCGCGCACCGGCGTCGCCGTGTCGCGGTCCAGGGTCGCGGTGTCGCGGTCCAGCGTCGCCGTGTCGCGGTCGTCCGTTTCCCCGTGTCCCTGTCCCTCGGGACCGCGGGAGCCGGCGGGCAGCCGGTGGACCGGGCTCACCGCTCGGTCGCCGTGTGCGGCAGGTCCATCGCGGCCTGCATGGTGTCGGCCAGCACGAAGAAACCCGCGGTCCCCGTCACGTCGAACAGCCTCCTGACGATGTCGCTGAACGGCCCGGAAACAACCATGGGCGTTCCGCAGGCCCGGTGCGCACGCTGCGCTTCGAGCAGAACGTGCAGGATCGACGAGTCGGCGAATCCCGCGCCCGACAGATCGACGATCGTGCGCGAGGCACCGACCCGCAGGGCGTGGTCCAGCGCCTCCGTCAGCCGCGAGGCACTCGCGTAGTCGATGTCGCCTCCCACCCGTACGACGAAGGAGTCCTGGGCCGAGTCGTGCGTGACAGTGGCCTCCAACTCGTCGTGCATCACACACTCTTTCTGTTCCGCCTGTGCGCAGGCAATCATATGGATGGATATCACGGGTCGCACTCGCCCCGCGTTCCCTTCAGCATATGAACGGATTACGGCCGCTCTCCGGTCGCCGTGCCGCCCGCGCCGCCGGACGGCGCGCGACGGGGGCGTCCGTGGCGCGCGTCCGGCGGGCCGGGGGCCCGGCGTCGTCCCCCGGGGGCCGCTCAGGCGGGCTGCCGAGGGGGCAGGCTCTCGTAGTAACTGCCCACCCGGTCAAGGTAGTCGGGGTCCAGGGTCTCGCTGTCGGTCTTGAACAGCGGGGCCGACTTGACCTCTTCCCTGGTGCACACCACGCTGATCTTCTGGGCCTCGGTGTCGATGCCCTTGACGACGCCGACGGGCACGAGGACGCTCTTGCCGAACACCCACACACCCGTGTCGACGATCAGATGACGCATTCCGGAACCATCGGCCTGCCGGTCCACATGCCCTATGGTCCCGTCCGTCGCCTCGACCGAGTACCCCGTGAGTTCCTGCCCCTGCGCATATCTGCACTGCGGCGGGTACGACCAGATTCCTTCGATGGTCACGCTGCTCCTCTCCTGCTGCACCGCTGTTCCAGCCCGGCGACGGACCCACGGCGAGCGACCGTCCGGCACAGGCGGCGGAGCGCGGCATCCGCTCCGTCCCGCCTCACAGCGCCAATACCCCCCGAACGGTTCCGCATTCGGCTGCTTTTCGTCCGCCGCCGGACGGGCGTCAGCCGCCGCCGGACGGGCGTCAGCCGGTGCCGGACGGGCGTCAGCCGGTGCCGGGTGCCTGCCGCCCGTCGCTCTCCTCGCGCGGCGCGGTGAGGTAGTGCAGGGTGCCCGTCATGTCCAGCAGCCGTTCCAGGGCGGTGGGGCGCTGCTCCAGGCGGAGCCGGACGCCGGACGCGTCGGAGCGCCGGCGGATCATCAGCAGCGCGGACAGGCCCATGGAGTCGATGCTGCCGAGGCCGCCGAAGTCGAGGTGCAGGGACGACTCATCGGGGCTCCCCGCGGCGTCCCGGCGCTCGTCCAGATACGGCGCGACGGTGTCCAGCAGCTCGTCGCAGGTCTCGTAGTCCAGGTCTCCGGCGATGCGCACCGTGATGCGTGCGGGCTCGGCCTCGACGGAGAGCGTGAAGGGCGGTGGGTGCAAGGTCGTCATGCGGGCTTTCCGGGGCCGGGGACATCGGGTGCCGTGTGGGTGCGCAGTGCCTTGCGCGCCGCGGCCAGCAGGGCACAAGCGCGCGGGAAGTCCTTGAGCTGCCCGGCCAGCAGATCGAGCGCCGGGTCGAGACCGGACGGGGGGACGCGGCGCGCGGCGAGGATGTCGGCGGTCCACAGGATGAACCGGGTGAACAGGCCCTCGTCGGCGACGTACAGCGCGGTGGCCAGGTAGTCGACGATGTGGGCGAGGTCCTCGGCGGTGTGCCGGCGCTGCCGTTCGGTGTAGCCCCGCATGGGGGTGAAGCGGTCCTCCAAGTCGGTCAGCGTCTGCTTCACGAGCTGCCGGCTGGTACGGACGACCAGCGTGTACTCCTGGTCCGCGAGGTGCGGCAGGTCGTCCACGGGCTGGTGCGGGGCGGGCGCTACGGGCCGGGCGAGGCCCGCTTCGAGGGCGGCGGCCGCGGCCCGCGCGTCGGGGGCCCAGGCGTCGGCGCCCAGGGCGCGCGCGTAGGCGCCGTCGGGGCCGAAGGCGGCGCCGCCCACGATGACGGGGACGCCGGTCGCCTGGCAGGCGGTGATGGCCGTGTGCGCCGTCGGCAGATGGGTGGGGATGGACGACGACAGGGCGACCGCCTGCGCGCCCGTCTGGTGCAGGTGCGCTATGAGGTGCGCGGTGGGTACGTGGGCGCCGAGGAAGTCGACCTGCCAGCCGCGCAGCCGCAGCACCTCCGACAGCAGCCGGGCGGGCAGGGCGTGCCATTCGCCGTCCACGCAGGCGACCGTGACGCGGGATCCGCCCGGTCCCGCGGGGTGGCCGGTCCGGTAGCCGGTGTGGTGGGCGAGGGCGGCGATGACCCGTTCGTGGATCGCGGTGGCGGAGTGTTCCTGGGCGACCGTGAGCCGGTTCGCCGCCCACTCCGTACCGACTCTGGCCTGCACGGGGGCGACCAGATCGAGCAGGATCGACTCCGGGTCGACGCCCGAGTCCAGGACGTCGAAGACCACGGCCGAGGCGCCGTGCTCGTCACCGCCGCGGACCGCCGACCACAGCAGCTCGCGGGCGTCCTCGAGCGTCGCGGCCGGGCCGGCGGGAAGTGTCGTCATGCGGTGAACCTTCCCCGAGTCCGGCCGTTCACCGCGCTGAGGTGGGCGTGGTGCGGCGCGGTGACCGCGACGACCGCCATGTCGTCGTGGGCGCCCCGGCCGACCCACTGCGAGGCGAGCATCTGGATGTGCTCGACCAGGGCCTCGGCGGGCATACCGGCGCACTGGGTCAGGGCCGACTCCAGCCGCTCGGCGCCGAACAGTTCGTCGCCCAGGGGTCCGCCCCTGGCCTCGGTGATGCCGTCGGTGAAGAGCAGGCAGGTCTCGCCGGAGGCCAGGGTCACCTCGGCGGTGGTGGAGCTGACGTCCTCGAAGGCGCCGACCAGCGTGCCCCGGGTGTCGACCTTCTCGACCTCGCCGTCGGCCCGCACGATCAGCGGCGGCGGATGTCCGGCGCTGGTGACGCGCAGCCGGACCGAGCCGCCGCGGCGGACGACGGAGGCCAGCGCCAGGGTGGCGAACCGGGTGTGGTGCGAGTTGAGCAGCGCGCCATTGAGCAGGCCCAGCAGGCGCTGGTGGTCGTCGGCGAGCGGCAGCAGCGCCTGCACGGTGTTGCGGATCTTCCCGGTGAGCACGGCCGCTTCCAGGCCCTTGCCGCACACGTCCCCGAGCACCACCAGGGACTCCTGGTCCGGGTCGGTGCCGGGGTGGACGTCGTAGAAGTCGCCGCCCACGCGTTCGGCCTGGCCCGAGGGGCGGTAGGCGCCGGCGAACTCCACGCCGTGCACGCTGTGCAGTTGCGGCGGCAGCAGCTCGCGCATCAGCGTCGTGGTGATGGCCGCCTGTTCCGCGTACATCCGGGCCGCGGACATCGCCGCGCCGGCCCGGGCCGCGAAGAGCCGGGCGAAGACCTCCTCGTCCTCCGTGAAGACCGGGCGGCCGTCGGCGCGGAGCAGGACGAGCGCGCCGGCCGGTACGCCCTGTCCGGGCAGCGGGGTGACCACCGCCGAACCGACCGGTCCCGCGAAGTTCTCCGGGACCACCCAGCCGGGTACGGCGGCCGGGTCGATCCACCGGGACGGCACGGGCGGGAAGCCGCGCAGCGCGTCGCTGAGTCCGGGGACGTCCTCGGACTCCGCGCGCACGGTCTCGTGCCGCACCTCGCCGTCGGGCCCGCAGTACGTCAGCGTCAGCCTGTTGCCGCGCGGCGGGGCCACGACGACGGCCGCGTCCGCGAGGTGTTCGGCGGCCATCCGGGCCGTGACCTCGGTGCAGCGCTCGACGTTGAGCGAGGCCAGCAGGGCGCTGGAGGCACCGGCCAGGAACGCGGTGCGGGCGCGTTCACCGGCGAGGGCCTCCTCGGCCAGGCGCCGGTCGGTGTCGTCGACCAGCCACCACATGAGGTCGCCGCCGTCGGTGCGGGTGGGATGCGCCTCGAAGGTGCGGTCGCCGACCCGGCCGTGCCCGGCGGGCCGGGGGTCGGGGGGTCCGTCCGTGTCCGGGCGGCTCCGGATCCGGACGTGCGCGTCCGCCATCCACGCGGGGACCACGTCCTCCAGCCAGGCTCCGCTGACCGCGTCGGGGAAGAGCGCCGCCGCGGCCGCATTCACCTCGACGACACCGCCGGATGGGTCCGTGACCACCACGGGGTAGGGTGCGGCGCCCCAGGCCGCACCTGGACCGATGTCACGCGAGCTGTCAGAGGACTGCTGGGAAGTGACCACAAGTCAGGGCGCGCGTCTGCGGGCCCACCACCTTTCCGGACGACAAGACTGTTTCCGTCCGACAACCATCTCGCGCCGGACGGCACCGCTGCAAGTCGCCTCCCGCAACTCACCGGACCGAGTGCATCAACGCCACTGTACGTGCGGTCGCGCCCATGGATCGGGCCGCGCGGCGGGCACCGGGACGACGGCCGGCCGGGCCGGACCGCCGCGGGGCACCCGCCCCGCGTCAGCGGCGGCGGCTCGCCCAGCCGCTGCCGATGCCCGCGACGTGCAGGGCCAGCAGCGCGAGCCCGATGAGCATGATGTTGGTCGACGTGAACACGTCGTTCGTCGAGACGTCCGCCGCGTTGACGAGAAACGCTATGAACAGCAGAACCGCGGCCACGATACCGAGCATGGACCTGCCCCTTCCGAGGTGATGTGCCTTTTCGAATCGGTGAGGTCCGAATGCCCCCAAGACGGCGGCCGACACAATTCCGGTCGACCGCCTTCACATCAACACCATTGAGCGGCAAGGCAATTGGAGTTTTCCGGCGGCTTGTCAGGACTTCATGGACGTATGTCAGGACTTCAGGAAGTCGGTCAGTCCGGTCAGCAGCCGGTCGATGTCATCGCCGTCGTTGTAGGGCGAGAGCCCCACCCGCAGGCCACCGGTGTCCCCGAGCCCCAGCCGGCGCGACGCCTCCACCGCGTAGAAGGAACCGGCCGGCGCGTGCACCCCCGTACGCGCCAGGAAGCGGTACGCGTCCGCGGCGGCGCGGCCGTCGAAGGTGAGCAGCAGGGTGGGCGTGCGCTCGGCGGCCCGGGAGTGCACGGTGACGCCGTCCATCGCGGACAGCGCCTGCTCCGTCCGCTCGCGCAGCACGGTCTCGTGGCCGCCGATCGCCGCGAACGCGGACCGCAGCCGGCCGCGCCGCGCGCCCTGGGCCGCCGGGGCGAGACCGGCGAGGAAGTCCACGGCGGCGCGGGTCCCGGCCAGCATCTCGTACGGCAGGGTGCCCAGTTCGAACCGCTCCGGCACGGCGTCCGTGGAAGGCAGCAGCTTGTCCGGCCGGAGGGTTCCCAGCAGCTCCGGCCGGGCGGCGAGGACCCCGTGGTGCGGGCCGAAGAACTTGTACGGCGAGCAGACGTAGAAGTCCGCGCCCAGCTCCGTGACGTCGACGAGGTCGTGCGCGCTGCGGTGCACCCCGTCGACGTACAGCAGCGCGCCGGTCCGGTGCACCAGGCCGGCTATACCGGCGACGTCGGGGCAGGTGCCGATCAGGTTCGAGGCGGCGGTGACCGCGACCAGCCGGGTCCGCTCGGTGAGCAGGCCGCCGACGGCCGCCACGGGCAGCTCCCCCGTGGCCGGGTCGAACTCGGCCCACCGGATCACGGCGCCCGCCCGCTCGGCGGCCTGGATCCACGGCCGGATGTTCGCGTCGTGGTCGAGACGGCTGACCACCACCTCGTCGCCCGGCGCCCAGGTCGCGGCCAGCGCCCGCGCGAAGTCGTACGTGAGCTGGGTGGCGCTGCGGCCGAAGACGATGCCCTCGGGTTCGGCGCCGAGCAGGTCCGCCATGGCCTGCCGGAACCCGACGACAAGTGTCTCCGCGGCCATCTCGCCGGGCATGACGCCGCCCCGGACGGACAGCGGGCCGCCGAGCGCTTTGGCCATGGCCTCGATCACCGGCGCCGGGGTCTGGGTACCGCCGGGCCCGTCGAAGTGGGCTGTTCCTGCCCGGAGCGCGGGAAACCGCTCGCGCACCGCGCTGACGTCGTACGTCACCGAAGCTCCTCACTGGATTCGTGGCTCTGGGGTCGGCAGCTCTGTCCCGTCCGCCAGTTGGCGGTGGCGTTGCCGATGACGGTGTGCAGCCGGTCGCGGGCCCGGGTCAGCTCGCCGATCTGCCGGTCGATGCGTTCCCGCTCGGCCGTGAGCCGGTCGACCAGCTCCGGGGTGGCCCTGCCATCGACGACGCAGGGCAGCAGTTCGAGGATCGACCTGCTCGGCAGTCCGGCCGCGTAGAGCTGCTGGATCAGCCGGACGCGGTCGACGGCGCTCTCCGGATAGTGGCGCTGGCCGCTGGGGCTGCGGTCCGCGGCGAGCAGGTGCTGCTCCTCGTAGTAGCGCAGCGCCCGGACGCTGACTCCCGCCCTGGTGGCGAGCTCACCGATACGCATCGTGCCTCCCCGGTACGGATCCGGCCAGCGTACTTGCCTCTGACGTCAGCGTCAGGTCCTAGCGTGCGTGACGAAGCCGCCCGGCCGCCCCGGGCGCGATCAGCCGAAGGGAAACACCCATGTCAGCCACCCGTCCCGCACCCGTTCCTGCAACCGGGACATCCTCCGCTCCCGTCGTCTCCGTGAAGCCGGTGGTGCTGCCCGCGCCGGGCCGCGGGGAGGACCTGAGGGTGCGCGTCTGCGCGCCCGTGACCGGAAGCGCGCTGCCGGTGCTCCTCTTCTCGCACGGCTTCGGCTCGTCGCTGGACGGCTACGGCCCGCTGACGGACTTCTGGGCCGCGCAGGGGTTCGTGGTGATCCAGCCCACCCATCTCGACTCACGGACCGTGGCTCTCCCCGCCGACGACCCCCGCACGCCCCGCATCTGGCGGTTCCGGGTGGAGGACATGAAGCGGATCCTCGACCGGCTCGACGATCTGGAGGCCGCCGTGCCCGGCCTCGCCGGACGGGTCGACCGAAGCCGTGTCGCCGCCGCCGGGCACTCCTTCGGCGGCCAGACGGTCGGCAACCTGCTGGGGCTGCGCGTCCTCGATCCGCGGACCGGGCGGGGCGAGGACCTGTCCGACCCGCGGGTCGGGGCGGGCGTGCTGCTCGCCACGGCCGGGCGGGGCGGCGCCGACCTGACACCGTTCGCCGCGCAGAACTTCCCGTACCTGAACCCGGACTTCGCGCACATGAGCGCGCCGGCCCTCGTGGTCGTCGGGGACCGGGACGACAACCCGCTGACCGTCCGGGGACCGGACTGGATGACGGACCCCTACGTCCTGAGCCCCGGCGACAAGAGCCTGCTCACCCTGTTCGGGGCCGAGCACTCGCTCGGCGGCATCGCCGGTTACGAGGCCAAGGAGACGACGGACGAGAACCCCGGACGCGTCGCCCTGGTCCAGCGCGCCACCCTGGCCTACCTCCGCCACGCGCTCGGCATCGAGGACACCGGCTGGCCGGCCCTGCGCGAGGCGCTCGCGGGGAGCGCCGATCCGCTGGGCCGTATCGAGTCCAAGTAGGGGCGGGCGGCCAGGGCGTGTTGCGAAAGTCCCGTCGTTCGCCCGAAGGGCGGGCCGCGCGGCGTCAGGTGCGCGCTCTCGGCGTGCCAGGCGGAAGCCCTCGTACTGGACGTACTCGGGCTTTCGCCCGGTGCGGCGAGAGGGCGTGCATGGCGTCGCGCGGCAGGCGGGACTTTCGCAACACGCCCTAGGGCGCGGCGAACGCGGCGATGTCCTGCGCCAGCCGCTCGGGCCGCTCCCAGTGCAGGACGTGCCCGGCGCCCTCGTAGACCTCCAGGGTGGCGCCGGGTACGGCGTCGAGGATCTGGCGCTGGTCGGCGCGCGGCACACAGGTGTCCGCGTCTCCCCAGAGCACGAGCGTGGGGACGAGGATGCCGCGCAGGGTGCGCGCCAGGTCGGTGCCGAGCAGGCCCCGCACGGTCTCCCGCCACACCCGTGCGGGCGGCTTGCCGGCCTCCTCGGCCATCGTCGCGAGGAAGCCCCGCCCCACGGAGGAGCCGGCCGGACCGGCGCACCGCTCCCGGAACTCCGCGACGAACGAGGCCGGCACCGGATCGGACAGCTCCTCGACGGCCTTCCGGAGCCCGGCGGCACCCGGCTTGTCGTCGAGCGTGGCCGGTACGCCGCTCAGCACCAGGCCCGCGATCCGGTCCGGGTAGGCGCCGGCGACGATCCGGGCGGGCACCCCGCCGGTGCCGGCGCCCACGAGGACGGTCCGGCCGATGCCCACGGCGTCGAGGAACCGCACCAGGTCGCGGGCGTAGTCCTCGGGGTCGTAGCCGTCCGCGGGCCGCTCGGCGTCGCCGTGCCCGCGCTGGGTGGGCGCGCAGACGCGCAGACCGGCCGGGAGCCGCCGCAGCAGCGGCTCGAACGTCCACCACGACTCGCCGAGCCCGTGCACGAGGACGACGGGTGCGCCCTCCGGGCGGCCCGCCTCGGCGTACGGCAGGACGGGCCCTCCCGCGAGCCGCGCGGACTTCAAGGCGACCGTGCCCACGGCGGCCCTCCTGACGTCGGTCGGCCTCTCCGGACCCGGCCGGGCGGAAGGCACACCAAGATCACTTCCATCGTAACGAGGGGGCCCGGCACCCGCCCGTTCTCGCGAGCGGGGCCAGGGCGAACGGGCGAGTCCAGGCCCCGAACCTGTCCGAGGAGCGGACGGGTTCCCAGATGAGTGCAGGACACAGCTAACCTGTCGCGCAGGCGCGCAGGACCCGGTGGTCCCGCGCACGACCGACAACGACGCGGGAGGCCGGACGGTGAGCGTGGAGGCCACGGAGAACAGGCGGATCGTCGCCGCCCTCGGCGGCGTGAGCGTGCGCCGCTACACCACCGACCAGGTCATCCTGGACGGCATCGACTGGCAGGTCCGCTCCGGGGAGCACTGGGCGCTGCTCGGCGCGAACGGCGCGGGCAAGACCACCATGCTGCGGCTGATCGGCGCCCTGATGCACCCCACGACCGGCACCGTCGAGGTGCTGGGCCACCGGCTCGGCCGGGTCGATGTGCGCGAACTGCGCGCCCACATCGGCCTGGTCTCCTCCGCGCAGCGCGTCCCGCAGGACGCCACCGGGCACACGGTGGTGCTCACCGGCCACACCGGCACGGTGCAGCCGCTGTGGCGCAGTTACGACGCCGAGGTGCGCGAGCGGGCGCACGCGCTGCTGGCGGAGCTGGAGATCAAGGAGCTCGCCGAGCGGCCGTACGGGGTCTGCTCGGGCGGCCAGCGGGCCCGGATCCTGCTCGCCCGCGCCCTGATGGCCGACCCGGCGCTGCTGCTGCTCGACGAGCCGTTCAACGCGCTCGACCTGCCCTCGCGCGAGGACCTCATCGACTCGATGCGCCGGCTCGCCGAGGGCCGTCCCGGCCTCGCCACCATCACCGTCACCCACCACCTGGAGGAGCTGTCCCCCGCCATCGGGCACGCGCTGCTGCTCCGGGAGGGCCGGGTGCAGGCGTCGGGGCCGGTCGCCGACGTGCTCACCGGGGAGCGGATGACCGCCTGCTTCGGCCGGCCGATCGAGGTCGGCCGCTACGAGGGCCGCTGGCTGGCCCGCTCGGGACGGGCCGCCTGAGCCACCGGGACACCGCCCATGGCCATCAACGGGCTTGCGTGGCACGTCAGTTGACATCCCTCTCCTGTCCCTCCCAGTACGGCTCGCGCAGCTTGTACTTCTGGAGTTTGCCGGTAGCCGTGCGCGCCAGTCGGGTGCGGAACTCCACCGTGGTGGGCGCCTTGAACCCGGCGAGCCGCTCCTTGCAGTACCGGATCAGCTCCTCCTCCGTCGCCTCGGCCCCGGCGGCGAGGACCACGAGCGCCTTGACGGTCTCGCCCCACTTCTCGTGCGGCACCCCGATGACCGCGACCTCGGCGACGCCGGGATGGCCGAAGAGGACGTCCTCCACCTCGATCGAGGAGACGTTCTCACCGCCGGTGATGATGACGTCCTTCTTGCGGTCGCTGATCGTGAGGTAGCCGTCCGCGTCGATCGCGCCGCCGTCCCCGGTGTGGAACCAGCCTCCCGACAGCGCCCGCGCCGTCTCCTCCGGCTGCTCCCAGTACCCCTCCAGCACCACGTTCGAGCGGGCGAGCACCTCGCCCTCGTCGTCCGTGCGCAGGGTCACGCCGAGCGCGGGCGCACCGGCCCGTACCAGTTTCTCCGCCCGCGCACCGGGACCGAGGCCGTCCCACTCGGCCCGGCCGCGGTTGACGGTGAGCAGCGGCGAGGTCTCGGTGAGGCCGTAGATCTGGATGAACTCCCAGCCCAGTTCGGACTCCACGCGGGCCACCGTCCTGGTGGGCGGCGGCGCTCCGGCGACGATGATCCGCACCCGGTCCCGGCCGGGGATCTCGCCGTCCCAGCTCTGCGCGGCGGCCAGTACGGCGTTCACGACGGCCGGCGCGGCGCACATCACCGTGACGCCGTGCTCGGCCACCCTGCGCAGGATCTCGGCGCCGTCCACCTTGCGCAGCACGATCTGCCGGACGCCGAGCGCGGACATCGCGAACGGCATGCCCCAGCCGTTGGCGTGGAACATCGGCAGGGTGTGCAGGTAGACGTCGCGGTCGGTGACGCCCGCGTGCAGGGCGAAGGTGACGGCGTTGACCCAGATGTTGCGGTGGGTGATCTGCACACCCTTCGGGCGGGCCGTCGTACCGCTGGTGTAGTTGATGGTCGCGGTGGCGTTCTCGTCCGGTTCCCAGGGCCGCGGCTCGGTGCCGAAGCGGTACAGCTCCGCGTCGGCGGCGGCCCCGAGGGTGTAGCGGTGCTCGCAGGCGACCCGGTCGAGCCGGCCGGTCAGCTCGGGGTCGACCAGCAGGACGCTCGCGCCGGAGTGATCGACGATGTAGCCGACCTCGTCCGTCGTCAGCCGGAAGTTGACCGGGACGAGGACCCGGCCGTGGCCGCTCACGCCGAAGAACGAGGTCAGCAGCCGGGCGCTGTTGGGCGAGACGACCGCCACGCGCGCGCCGTGCGGCACGCCGAGCGCGTCGAGTCCCGCCGCCTGGGCCCGCGCCAGCTCCGCCACCCGGCGGTAGGTCAGTCCGTCCCACGGCTCGGCGGGCTGGTCCGGTTCGTCGACGACGCCGGTCCGGTCGCCGTACACGGTGGCGGCGCGGTCCAGGAAATCACGGGCCCCGAAGGGGACGAACATCATGGCCTCCCGTAGGTCGGACGGTGTACCGCTCCATCCGGCCACGGCCCGGCGGTTCCCGACAACCCCGGTGCGTCCGCGCCACCCGACCGGCGGGCGCCCGCCGTGGCGGGGCGCCGCGGTCAGGCGTCGGGCGCTTCCGGGGTGCCGGCGCGCTGCTGGACGGCGGTCCTGACCTCGGCCCTGCCCATGCCGCGGGCCTTCGCGTAGTCGGCCACGGCGGCCTGCACGTCCCGGCTCAGATCGCGCCAGGCCCGCCACGCCGTCTCGTACGTCTCGGTCTGCTTGGGGGTCCAGCCGCCCAGTTGCGTCGGCGGTCCGTACCGGTCGCGCAGCTCCCGGACCTTCACGCTCGCCAAGTCTGCTACCTGCTGTTTCTCGACCAGTTCGTCGAAGGTGTCTGCCACAGCGACGGATACTAGGCGGGTGACCGGCGCGCCCCGTGGCGACACGTGCTGGGGCCCGGCCGCTGTCACCGGGTCAGTCCGGCCGGTGCGCGGCCACCGCGAACATCGTCACGGACATGTGCAGCGCGCCCCGCTCCGCCGCGTCGGTGAGATCGGCGTACAGCAGGTCGCGCCGCTCCTCGCTGATACTCCCCCGGCGCACGGCCGACTCGGCGAGCGCGCGCACCAGCGGCCAGGCCACCGACGCGTGGTCCTGGAGCAGCGCCTGCGACCCGCGGTCGTCGATCACCAGGCCCGCGGCGGCGCACTGACCGACCGGGCCGCGTCCGGCGTACGGGTTGGCCGCCGCGGTGAGCGCGCCCGAGGTGAGCGCGGCCACGGTCTCCGGATCGCCGGGGTGCACGATGGTGGTGGCCCAGTCGGTGTCGAGCAGGACGACCCGGCCGCCCGGGCGCAGCACCCGGGCGATCTCGTCGACCGCCCGCTGCGGTTCGGCCAGGTGCTGGAGTACGCGTTCGCACCAGACCACGTCCACGGAGGCGTCCGGCAGGGCGAGGGCGAGGGCGTCGCCGTCGGTGAAGCGGGCGGTGCTGCCGGACTCGGCCGCCCGCCGCCCGGCGACCTCGCGCAGTCCGGGGTTGGGCTCGATGCCGAGGGCGTCGCCCGTCGCGGTGACGGCGGCGGCCAGCGCGCAGGTCTGCGATCCGGTGCCGCTGCCGATGTCCAGGGCCCGTTCGCCGGGCCGGGCGGCCGGCGCGCCCGTGGCCCACGCGCGCAGCCGGCGCACTCCGTCGGCGGCCGCCTGCGCGTCGAGCGCGGCCACCAGCCGGCCGACCGCGCCGGCGCTCATGTTCCCCGTACGGAAGGCCGACCGCGGCCCCGTACGTCCCATACCGGCACTGTAGTCGCCGCGTGCCGGCCGGTACGGCGGCTCAGGCGGCCTCGGCCTCGCGCGGCTCCGCCGCGGTCCGGCCGGTCTCCCCGGCCCCGGAGCCGCTGCCCCGCACCAGGAAGAGGTGGCGGTGGGGCCGCGCATGACGCGGAGCCTCGTCCGGGCCGAACAACTTGTCCTCGTACCGGCCGAGGGCCAGCAGCAGACCCAACATCATCGGGGGTATACCCATAGCTATGAAGACCACGACGACTCCCTCGCACGCCCTGTTCTGACGGGTAGCCCGCATTCCGGCGCCGGAAAGTGGCGCGCGGTGAAGGGCGCGTGACGATCCTGTGCGTCCGCGGGAGGGTGACGCGGCCGGGCCGGTCGCACACGGCCGGCCCGCGGGTGAGGGAGGGTGGGTACCACTGAGTGCGGGAAAGCCCGCACTCGGACGGCAGGATGAGGGAAGAGCATGGCGACGTACGAATTCGTGCCCGAACTGGGTCACCAGCTGGACGCTCCCCTGGCCACGGAGGCGGACAAGGCCGCGGCCCAGCTCAAGGTCCGGCTGGAGGTGCTGGGGCTGACGAACGACCACTTCCAGGTGAGCGTCGAGAACGGCAGGGTGATCGTCACCGGGGACGCGGCCATACAGGAGCAGAAGGAGAAGATCCTGCTGGCCCTCGGCAACGTGGCCGGGGTCTCGGAGGTGGAGGACCGGGTGGACGTCGGGCAGGAGGGCATCACCCCCCGGTTCGTCACCGTGCGGGAGGGCGAGTCGCTGGCCGATCTGGCGGAGCGGGTCTACGGCGACACGGAGGCCACCGGCAAACTCCTGAAGGCCAATCACCCGCTGCTGACCTGCCCGGAGGACGCCTTCGAGGGGCTGGTGCTGCGCGCGCCCCACTGAGCGCCTGTGTTCATGTCCCCGGCCGGTTCACGACGGCACGGAGCGCGCCACCCTGAACCCGACGTCGTCGACCCGGAAGGCGGGATGGCTGCGCCGCCGTGCCGACGCCCGGCAGCTCCAGTGCTCGTCGAACCAGCCGCCGCCGCGCAGGACCCGGTAGCAGCCGTACACCTCGGGGTCGTAGCGGTCCCAGCACCAGTCCCAGACGTTGCCGAGCATGTCGTGGAAGCCCCAGGGGTTGGGCTGTCTGCCGCCGACTTCGTGGCTGCGTTCCCCGGCGTTGTCGCGGTACCAGGCGACGTCGTCGAGGGGCCCGTGGTGCGGTCCGGTCGTGCCGGCCCGGCAGGCGTGTTCCCACTCGGCCTCGGTCGGCAGCCGGTATCCGTCGGCGGAGGTGTCCCACGCGACGTCCTCGCCCTCCGGCCCGTCGCCCGGCGCGCCCTCGTGGCGGATGCGGTAGGCGGGCGCGAGATCCTCCAGGGCGGACAGGGCGTTGCAGAAGCGGACGGCGTCCCACCAGGAGACGCTCTCCACGGGGAGCCGGTCGCCGTCGGCCGCGCTCGGCCGGTCGCCGGTGACCTGCGCGTAGAGCGCCTGGGTGACCGGGACGGCGGCGAGCCGGTAGGGCTCGAGGGCGACGGGCCAGCTGCGCCGGGTCCTGCGGTCCGACAGGGTGATCCGCCCGGCCGGGACGGCGATCAGCTCGACGGCCGCGCCCGGTCTCTTCGGCTTCGTCTCCATGAGCGGGTGATTCCAGGGCAGTTGATCTCCTCGGGACGGGCCGGGGCTCCTACGGCCGGCGACCGTCTCCCCGGACCCGTCCCGTCTAGCCCGTCTGGAGGTGCGCCACCGCGGCCAGCGCCGCCGCGATCACGAGGACGGCCAGTCCGACCATGGCGCCGCGCAGACCCAGGACGCGTCTGACGGAGCTGCGGCCCGCCGGCAGCAGCGGGCGCTCGCGGCAGACACAGTGGTCGTGCGGGAGCACGGGCGAGTCGAGCCAGTAGGCGCCCAGAAGTCGCGCGTGACGCTGTGGGGACGAGGCATCGGTCATGCCGGGCAGAACGAGGGGCTCGGCCGCCCCGCCACGTGCTGGTCAACGAGATTTCCTGGTCTTCATACATCCGGGCGGTGTTGCGCCCGGCGGGGTTTGGACACGGATGTGGCTGGTCAGGGCCGTTCAGGCCACCGGGCGCGCGATCCCGCGGTCCAGGGTGGCCAGGCCCGCGCGTGCCGAGTCGCCGGCGCGCAGGGCCGCCCGGGTGACGGCGTCGTAGGCCCGGCGGACCGGGCCGAGGCGTTCGAGGCGGGGCGCGAGCGCGGACAGTGTGATCGCGAGGGCGACGCCCGTCCAGGCGAAGGGGCCGAGCGGGACGCAGCCGAAGAAGTGGCTGACTCCCGGGGTCTGCACCAGCGCGGCGAGGACGGCCGCGGAGCCGAGCGCGGTGGCCCACACCAGAGGGCTGTGCCGACGGCCCATCAGGGTCTGCGCGAGCTGGGCGCCCACCACCCCGCACAGGGCCATGGTGGAGGCGCGCCGCGCGGTGCCGGGCGTGCACCGGCCGATCAGGTACGCGGTGACGGCCCCCAGACAGGTGGTCACGCCCCGGCGCCGGATGTCGCGCAGCAGCGGCACACCCAGCATCTGCGTACCCATGGGTGCCGTGTCGGCGTGTGCCGCGGTGGCCCGGTCGTCGCTCGGGGTCACCGCGACCGCCATGGCCGGGAACATGTCGGTGAGCAGATTGACCAGCAGGAGCTGACGGGTCGACAGCGGTGACGCGCCGGACAGCAGGGTGCCCAGGACGCTGAAGCCGACCTCGCCCGCGTTCCCTCCGATGAGGATGCTGACGGCGTCGGCGACGCTGCACCACAGCGCCCGTCCCTCGGCGATGGCGTCGACGAGCACCGCCAGGTCGCCGTGGGTGAGGACGATGTCGGCGGCGTTGCGGGCCGCCGCCGAGCCGCGGGCCGCGATGCCCACGCCGACGTCGGCGGCCCGGATGGCGGCCGCGTCGTTGGCTCCGTCGCCGGTCATCGCCACGACCCGGCCCGCCTGTTGCAGCGACTCGATCACCTGGAGCTTCTGCTCGGGCGCGACCCGGGCGATCACCCCGGCGTCGCGCAGCAGGCGGGTGCGCTCCGCGCGTCCCGTGCCGAGCAGTTCGTCGCCCGTGACCACCACGGTCGTCTCCGGCCAGCCGAGCTGTACGGCGATGGCGCGGGCGGTCCCGGGATGGTCGCCGGTGAGCATGACGGGGACCACTCCGGCCCGGCGCAGGCCCGCCAGGAGCGCGGGGGACGTCTCGCGCGGGACGTCGGCGAGCGCGAGCAGGCCGCCGAACTCCAGGTCCGCGAGGTGCTCGGGGCACTCCGGGTCCTCGTCCCCGGCGCGGCGCCGGGCGAGGGCGAGGACCCGCAGCCCCTGTCCGGCCAGGGTGTGCGCGGTCCCGGTGGCGTGCTCGGGCAGGTCCCGGCAGGCGGGCAGCACGATCTCGGGGGCGCCCTTGACCACCAGCAGCCGGTCGCCGTCCCCGGTGTCGCCGACGGCCGCGGCGTAACCGCGGCTGGCCTCGAAGTGCAGCTCGTCCCGCGCGGTCCAGGCGCCGTCGGGCGGGGCGGCGGCCAGGACGGCCTCGTCGGTGGCGTGCACCGGGCGCCGCCCGTCGTCCCCTCGGGGCCGGGGGCAGGCCCGTGCCGCGAGGCGCAGCAGGTCCACGGCGGCCGCGTCGTCCGGGGCCAGCAGGGTGCCGTCGGCCGTGGCCACCTTGACCAGGCGCAGCCGGTTCTCGGTGAGCGTCCCCGTCTTGTCGAAGCAGACCGTGTCCACCCGGCCGAGCGCTTCCAGGGTGCGGGGGCTGCGCACCAGGACGCCCCGCCGGGACAGCCGGCGCGCCGCGGCCATCTGGGCCACGGTGGCCACCAGCGGCAGCCCCTCGGGCACGGCGGCGACGGCCACCGCGACGCCGCCGCTGACGGCCCGGCGTACGGGGCTGCCGCGCAGCAGTGCGAGAGCGGTGACGGCGGCGCCGCCGGCGAGGGTCACGGGCAGCGCCTTGCGGGTGAGCTCCTGGAGCCTGGCCTGGACCCCGGCGGGCGGCGGGGTGCGCGCGGCGAGGGTGACGGCGCGCCCCGCCTCGGTACGGTCGCCGGTGTTCACCACCAGGGCCGTGGCCTGTCCGGCGACGACGGTGGTGCCCTCGAAGACCATGCAGCCGCGCTGCCCGAGCGGCACGCCGGGCGTGGCCGCCACGTCCTTGCCGACCGGCAGGGACTCCCCGGTCAACGCCGACTCGTCCACCTCCAGACCGTCCGTCCGGAGCAGCCGGGCATCGGCGGGTACGACGTCGCCCGCGCCGAGCCGGATCTCGTCGCCGGGGCGCAGCCGGGCCGCGTCGACCGTGACCGCGCCCGAACTCCCGTCCGCCACGCGGGCCTTGGCGTTCTGCCCGGCCGCGAGACCGGCGAGCGCCCGCTCGGCGCGCAGCCGCTGGAGGCCGCCCGCGGTGGCGTTGAGGTCCATGGCGCCGAGGACGAGCAGCGCGTCGACGACCGAGCCGAGCAGCGCCGAGGCGGCGGCGCCGGTGGCGAGGACGGGGGTGAGCGGGTCGTCCAGCTCCCGGCAGACCGCGCCGGCCGCGCGGACCGCCCAGCGGGCCGGCGCCGCCGTGCGGTGCCCGGCCAGGCCGGCCGCCGCGCCGCGGACCCGGGCGGTGAGCAGGACCCGCAGGTCAGGTTCGGCGCGCTCCTCGTAGCGGCGCAGTCCGGCGCGTACCTGGTCGGGGGTGAGTTCGTGCCAGGAGACGCGGGGGCGGGGGCGGGGCGGGCCGCTCCCGGCGGCCCTGAGGGCCGCCTGCCAGCCGGTGAGCAGGGCCGCGCCGGCCGCGATGTTCACCGGCGAGTGCCGGGTGCCGGGCAGCCGTCCCCGGCCGGCGGCCGGGCGCTTGCCGTCCGCGACCATGAGCCCGGACAGCGCCGCTCCGGCGCGGGCCAGTGCCTGGGAGGCGGAGCCGGCCCGCCGGGCCGCGGGGATCGCGGCGAGCAGCCGCCACACGTCGGCGAGGCCGTCCCGGACCAGCACGTCGGCGCCCCAGACGACGGCGGAGTCCGGGTCCACGAGGGCGACGGCGACGTCACCGCCGAGCAGCCCGCCGAGTACGTCACGGCCCTCGGAGGCGGTGGCTCCGGGCGCGCCGGACGGTACGCGTGCGACGGTCACGACGACGTGCTCGTGCTCGCCCCCGCGCAGGGTGCGTACGACGTCCGTGAAGGCGCGGTGCGCGGGGGCGACCTCGTCGGCCAGGGTGGCGACGTCGCCGAGCACGGGGTCGTCCGTGACCACGACGTGCAGTCCGGCGCGGCGCGCGGCGTCGAGGACGGCCTCGACTTGGGGATCGACGGATTCGTCCCCGTCGCGGTGCAGGGCACCGGCGTGCAGTACGAGGGTGTCGGCGATCTCGAGCTGCTTGAGCCGTTCGCCGTCGAGGACGAGGACGCCGGCCCGGGCCAGCAGGGTGCCGAGCGTGGCCTGGAAGGCGGCGGGACCGTAGCGGGCTGCCTTCGGGGACCCGGCGAGGACGGCCTCCGCGGCCTCCGCCGTGTCGTGTTTGACGAGCAGGGTCGCGGCGGCGCCCGCGAGGCTGCCGGCCGCGGCGTGGGCCGCGTACTCCTGGGCGGGCGTGACGTGCCGCGGCGGCCGGACGCCGGGTGTCCGGCGCGGGGCGGACCGCCCGGGGCCCGTCAGGTCGTCGTGGGCGCGCTCGAACAGGACGGCCCGCGCCACCGCCTCGGTGAGCTGCCCCGCGCGGAGCACGCCGTCGAGCACGAGCGAGGCCGGTGACTGCCCGGCACCGTGGGCGGCCGCGTTCGCCGCGGCGAGGACGAGGTCCGCGCCGTCGCCGCCGAACCTGTCGCGCAGCAGGTGCCGGAAGCGCGGGTTCTCCCGCAGCAGCGTCACTCCCGCGGTGACGACCCGCGGCGAGGCCGGCACCCGCAACGCCCGGGCCGCACCGGCCCCCACGACACCGGCCACGTCACACACCAGCCCCCCGAGGGCGTGCCGGACACGGGCCGGGTCGGCGGGGTGCGCCCGCTCGTCCTGTGCGTCGGGCTCGTCGCCGGACGGCACCAGGCCGTGCTCCGCGGCGAGCGCGACCGCGTGGCGTTCCAGCTCGGCGGTCGCGGCGGTTTCGATGGTGGTGATGACGAGGCGGGTGAGGCCGTCGTCCCAGTAGGCGTCCAGGATGTCGGGGTGGGTCAGGAGAAGCTCGGCGAGGGTGCGGGCCGCGGCGGCGGTGGCCGTGCCCGGCGCGCCGCGCTCACCCGTCGCCCCGCGCTCACCCGTCGCCCCGCGCTCACCCATCGCCCCGCGCTCAGCCGGTGCCCCGCGCTCACCCGGCGCGTGCAGCGCGAGGTGCAGCCGCCGCCCGGCCCGCCAGTGCGGACCGCCGCGCACGACTCCGGCGGCGACGTGCCGCACCCGCAGCGCCGTGTCCCGTACCGCCACCGCGGTGCGTACGGCGTCCCGGGCAGCGCCGGCCGCGGCCCCCGCGGCGGCACCCACCAACTCCGCGACCGGGATCCGCCCCGGCCGGCCCGGCACCACGTGCCCGGGTCAGGCGTGCGGCGGCTGCTCGGGGTCGTCGGCCGCGGCCGGGACGGGCGGGCCGTCACCGGTCAGCGAGCTGTTCCAGTTCGGGACGTAGCCGGGGTGCGGGTTCACGCTCCACTGCGGCTCCGTGCCGCGGGCGGGCCCGTCCCCGGCGGCGAGGCTGCGCGGGCTGTACCGAGGGCTGTTCCGAGGAGTTCGCCCGGCGCCGTGCCCGTCTCGACGGTCACGGCCGTCGCCGTTTTCGCGGGCGGGCCGGGTGAGCCACGCGACCGCCGCGCCCGTCAGGGCGACCGGCCACTCGACCAGTCCCGCGACTCCGAGGACGCCCGCCCCGGTGTAGACGGCGATGCGTCTGCCGCGCGGCGAGACCGCCCCGATGGTGTCGAGGGCGCCGCCCGCCACCCTGGTCACCATCCCCACGCCGGGCAGCCGGCTCAGGAAGCCGACAGGACCACTCCCGGAGGACCGCTCCACGTCCTTCACGTCCGCCGCAGGGGACTTGTTCTCGCTCATCTCGGCCTCCATCGGTCGCCCGTTTCCGGCGGCTTCCCCGATTTCGCACGGTATGCCGCGACCGCCGTCCCCGCATCCGAGCCGAGGCCGAACAGCTCAAGCGGGCCTCGTCCGGCTCCCGGAGGCGGGCCGGAACGCGTCGGCGCGCACATGCCGCAGCACGCGGCTCGCGACCCGGTAGCGGCCGTTGGGCAGCCGGGCCGACCTGGTCACGTGCACCGCGAGCGGTCCCGCCCACTCGTAGCCCTTGCGTTCGCCGTGCCGGGCGAGGCGGTCGGTGAGCAGCTGGTCTATGCGGTTTCCGCGGCGTTCGAGCTCGTCGTGGGCGTGCTCGGCGAGCTCGACGTCGTAGGCGTTCGGAACGACGATACGGTCCTGACTGCACACGACCGCGTTGTCGTCGCACTCGCGGCGCAGCGCGTCGAGGAGTTCCACGGGGTCCTTCTGGCGGACGTGCGCGAGCAGTGACGTTCCCCAGCGCTCCAGCGCCCGCTCCAGACCGGTCAGTGTGCTCACGCCCTACCGCCCCTCGTTCTCCTCGAAGTCGTCCGGACGGACCCGGGCCTCCTCCAGCGCCTCGCGCAGGGTGCGGCCCGTACCGCCGCGGGCATGGAGCTGCTCCTCGCGGTTCTCCAGCAGCGGCTCGGTGGTGTCGGTCTTGCGGCGGTTCTCTTCGGGGACGGTCATGGGGGGCTGCTCCTCGCTCGTTCACTGTGTCGCTTTGTCGCTTCTTCACTCGCGGGTTCCCGGCCTGCGGGCATCGACTCCTGCCGGCTGCCCGGTGCCGGGCGCGGGGTGCCGGCGGTCAGAGCAGATCGCGCGGCACCGTCTCGTTCCAGGTGCGGGAGAAGACCCTGCGGTCGCCCTCGTAGCCGTCCAGGGTGGCGTCCACGAAGAAGGCGTTCTCGTCGCAGGCGAGCCGGGTGTGCGTCTCGACGCGTACGTCCCAGTCGTCGCGCCGGAAGCGCATGGTCCAGGTGGACTCGCCGGTGGCGGAGGTGAAGTCGTCGGCGACGGCCGCGTACCGCTCGTAGGCCCGGCGCCCGACGTCGAGCCCGATCTCGTCGTAGCGGATCAGGCCCTGGTCCTTCACGATCTCCAGTTCCGCCCGGTAGTCGACCAGGTCGCGCCTGACCTCCCAGCGGCCCTCCGGCGGTTCCAGGCGGGTGGTGGGCAGCGGCGGGGTGCCCTCCGGTTCCTCGAAGGGGGCCGCCGGCACCTCGTCGAGCGCGTCCGCCGGGCGGACCGGCAGGGTGAGCGCGCTGCCGCCCTCGTACACGCTGAGCAGTGCGGGGCGCGGGGGCGGCCAGGCGAGCGGCCAGTAGGAGGTGGACAGCGACAGGCGGAGGCGGTGGCCGGGCGGGAACGCCTGGGCCACGCCGTTGAGCTGGACCGTCGCACGGTAGCGGCGGCCGGGTTCGAGCGGTTCGGGCTGTTCGGTGTCGTCCCGCCGGGTCAGGTTGAGCAGGCCGTAGGTGACCCGGGTGGCCGCGCCGTCGGGGCCGACGTCGGAGAGGCGGGCGGCCACCATGGCGATCGGTTCGTCCGCCGAGAGCTCCAGTTCCACGGTCGGCGAGCCGAGGATCTCCAGGCGCTCGGCGAGCGGTTCGGTCTCGAAGACGAGCGAGCCGCCGTCCTCCTCGCGCTGGTCGTAGGGCAGGTCCGGGGGCGCGTTGTAGGACGCCCACTTGCCCGCGAACTGGCCGACGGACAGCGGCGAGCGCACCGTCATCGTCCCGCCCTCGCCCTCGGACGGGACGGTGGTGTCAGGGGGGTTGATCCGGTGCCTGCTCAGGGGGTGGGTGACGGAGGTGATGTGCGGGGACGGCCACGTCGGTTCGGCGACCCAGCGACCCGGCCGCTCCTCGTACGACGTGGACGGAGGCACGCTGTCCTGCATCCAGGTGCGGAGCATGGGGCCGTCCATGACGCCGTTGTCGGCGCCCTTGAGCCAGTGGTCCCACCAGCGGACCACTTCCTGGAGGTAGCCGATGGCGGGTCCCGGCTCGCCGAGGTGCGGGAACTTGTGCGACCACGGCCCGATCAGACCCTTGCGGGGCACGTCGAGGTTGCCGAGCAGCCGGGTCACGGCGTTGGAGTAGCCGTCCGCCCAGCCGCTGGAGGCCAGCACCGGGCAGCGCACGTCCGCGTAGTTCTCGGCGACCGAGGCGTGCCGCCAGTAGTCGTCGCGGCGCTGGTGGCGCAGCCACGGCAGCACCCAGGGCCCGGCGTTCTCGAGGCGTTCGTGCCACATGGCGCGCCAGCGGTCGCCGACCACGGCGGGGTCCGGCGGGCAGGTGGCGTAGGCGAACATGGTGCCCGCCTCGGCGAGGTTGTCGGAGAGCATGGCGCCGCCCATGTAGTGCATGTCGTCGGCGTGCCGGTCATCGGTGAACGAGGCGATGACGACGGCGCGCAGGCTCGGCGGACGCCGGGCCGCGACCTGGAGGGCGGCGAAGGCGCCCCAGGAGATGCCCATCATGCCGGTGGCGCCGTCGCACCAGGGCTGCTCGGCGAGCCAGGCGAGGATCTCCTCGGCGTCGGCCTGCTCCCGCTCCAGGTACTCGTCCTCGAGCACGCCCTCCGACTCGCCGGTGCCGCGCAGGTCGACGCGGACGCAGGCGTAGCCGTGCCCGGCGATGTAGGGGTGGTGGACGGAGTCGCGCACGGAGGTCAGATCGCGCTTGCGGTACGGGATGCACTCCAGGACCGCGGGGACCGGCTCGCCGTCCGACGAGGTGGGGCGCCAGGCACGGGCCGACAGCCGGACCCCGTCGGACATGGGGATCCAGATGTGCTCTTCCTCTTTGATGGTGTACGGCAGGTTGCTCACGTAACGCATACGGCGTCCGCGCTCCTTTCTGTCGGTCCGCTCTGTGTCGGTCCGCTCTCAGTCGAAGGCGAGGCCGAGTCCGGCCACGCAGTGGTCGAACTTGGCCCGCAGGTCGTCCTCGCTGCTCCCGCCGGTGAAGACGTGGGCCAGTTCGTAGCTGTAGCTGTCCTGCTGGGGCAGTTCGGACAGGCGCTGGCCCTGCCGGGGCACCACGTCCACGCGCAGTCCGGCCGTCTCCCGTTCGATGCGGGCGACGTCCTCGGCCGAGGGCACCCGGCTCACCGTGCCGTCGGTGAACCAGCGGTGGTACCACTTGGCCGCCACGGCGTGGGAGCCCTCCCCGGCCGGCATGCGCGGGTCCTCGCCGAGGGCGAGGGCGAGCATGCAGTGGTGGTTGGGGACGCCGTCGACGAACTGGAACAGCTCGGCGTGCGACTGCGAGTGCCGGGGGTTGATCTCCAGCAGGCCGATCTCCCGCGTCGCCGGGTCGTAGAAGTACTCGACGCTGAAGGTGGCCCCGTCGAAGCCGATCTGCCGCATGACGCGTCCGGTGACGTCGTGGAGCCGGCGGAGCACCTCCGGGGGCAGCGCCGAGGGGTACTGGTGGCGCAGGAAGGACGAGGTGTCCGGGTAGTTGATGGAGTCGAGGACGCCGTAGACGGTCACCTCGCCCTCGTGGACGTAGCCCTCGACGGCCACCTGGATGCCCGTCATGGCTTCCTCGGCGAGGCAGACCTGGGCGCCGACGCCTTCCATCTCCGGGGGCAGTCCGACGCGGTCGAGGATGTCCTCGAAGGGACGGCCGACCCTCGCTATGCCCTCGCGTATCTCGGCGACGGCGGCCCGGAACTCGTCCATGTCCTTGACTCCGAAGGCCAGTTCCGAGGAATAGGACAGGGCGGGTTTGAGCCACATCGGGAACCGGACGCCCTCGGGCGGCCGGGGGTCCCCGGCGTCCAGGTCGACGCGCCCGAACCGCGGGTGCCGGTCGGTGACCTTCCGCTGTTCCAGCCTGCTCCAGTACTTGTGCTCGCACTTCACGACCGATTCCAGGCTGGTGTGGCGGGTGCCGTAGCGCTCGCCGAGGATCGGCACGAGGGTGCTGACCGGAAAATCCCAGTACCCGACGACAGCGTCGATGCGGCCTTCAAAAGCGTCCAGCTCGCTCTGCGCCCGGTCGAGCAGACGGGGTACGGACACCTCGCCGCCCTGGAGTTCGCCGATCGTCAGCAGCGGACGGAAGTTCAGGTGTTTCGCCCCCGGTACGGCTTGCAGCGTGGGCAGGTTGGCCTCGTCGAGGCCGAGGACGAAGACGTTCTTCGCTGTCTCGTCGGACACGGGTCACCTTCCGCTCGGGGTCAAGGTCACGTGGGGAGGTCGGCGGGGTACCCGCCAGTCGCTCCGCCAATCACACCGGTACGCGCCGTGAGTTGGGCATCACTCGCGGCTCGCCCGCCACTCCCCCGGCCGGGGGCACCGCCACGGAGGCAGGTGTGACCCCCCGGTCCCGGGAAACCCGTAAGCGCATGTTCCTGATGAGACGGTCGGTACCGGCACCCGGGTCCACACGCGAACGGAGGTAGACGTGCTCTTCCTTGTCCTGGCCCTGCTCCTGCTGGCCGTCGTGGTCGGCTCGGCCGCATACATCCCGTGGCCCGTGACGGTGGTCGCGGCCCTGGCCATCGCCTGCTGGCTGGCGGTGTTCACCGTGCGCGAGCGGCGGCGGCGCGGCCGTCCCGGAAAGGTGTGACCCATGCGGCTGACAGCACCCCCACGGCGTGAGACCGGACGGCGGGACACCGAGGGGATGGCGGTCGCCTCCTTCGTCCTGGGCCTCGTGGGACTGCTCGTACTGAACTTCGTCCTGGGGCCGATAGCCATCGTCCTGGCGCTCCTCGCACTGCGCCGGGACACCCCCCGCCGCTTCCGTGCCCAGCTCGGACTGGTCCTCGGCGTGGCCGACATCGTGCTCCTGGCCGTCCTGATGGCGGCGGACGGAACCATGTCCTGGAGCATCCTCGGCTGACCCCGAGTACGGCGGAGGTCCCGCGCACCGACCGACACAAGCGATCCAAGGAGGTTGTCATGGAGAACTGGCGGGAGTACGCGCGATGCCGCGACACCGATCCCGACCTGTTCTTCCCCGTCGGCACAACAGGTCCGGCGCTGCTGCAGATCGAGGAGGCGAAGGCCGTCTGCCGGCGCTGCCGGGTCCGGGAGGAGTGCCTGCGGTGGGCGCTCGACACCGGGCAGACCATCGGGGTGTGGGGCGGTACCAGTGAAGGTGAACGGCGGTCGCTGAAACGGCGGATGCCCAGTCGCCGCCGGGACGGTCCGGCGGCCTAGGCGGTGCCGACCACGACCATGACGGGGAACGCGCCGGCCCTGGGCCCGGCCGCCGGAGCGCGGCCCGGAGCGGAGCGCGTCGTCCCGTCCGCGAGAACCGGGAAGGCGAGATGGCAACCGAGCCGCAGTGGGACCCCGACCTGGCCCCCGAGGAGACCGGAGAGACCTCAGAGACCGTAAGCCACATCAGCACGTACGCGGGGCGGCTGGGCGACGTCACCGGCGCGCGCCTGGCGGCGGAGACCTATCTGCGCGCGCTCGCGCTGGTGTCGCCGCCCTCCGCGGCGGAGCGCTGGGACGACGTCCTGCTGGTGGTGACGGAACTGGCCGCCAACGCGGTCCAGTACGCGCCCGGCCCCTTCCGTCTGGAGCTGCGCCGCACCTTCGACGGCGACGGCGTTCACGTACTGCTGCACGACACGAGTACGACCCTGCCCGCGCCCCGCTCCTTCCGGCCGAGCGGGGGCGGCGGCGGAGTCGGCTGGCACCTGATCCGGGCGCTGAGCGACGAGGTCGGCGCGGTCGCGGGTCCCGACGGCAAGGACGTGCACGTCTTCCTGCCGTGGTGAGAGCCCGGACCGGACGACCGGACCGCGGCCCGACAGCGGCCCTGCGGAAGCCGACGCGCCGCGGTAGCTGGGAGTCCGGACGGTCCCTCGTCCCGGACTCCCAGCTACCGCGGCGCTCTCGTGCGTCCCGGCGCGGGCGGTGCCGCCCGCCGGTCAGACATCCGTGGGCAGACCGCTCACCTCCGCGATGCCGCGCAGTTCCTCGTCCTGGCGGTGCCGCTCGCCGATGAAGTCGGCGATCTCCCGGCACTTGACGGGGTCGGCCGCCGTACCCGAGTCGGTGACGACCCGGACGGGTCCGGCCTCCTCGGTCTCGATCTCGACGATCTGGTTGTCCAGGCGGCCCGTGACGGCGACCGCGACGACGAGCGACGCCTCGTCCCGGACCTCCTGCGACACGCTCTCGCTCTCCGTGTCGTCCAGGCTCAGTTCGATCGGACCCGCGCGCTGCTCCTGGATCGCCTCCAGCACTGGTTCGACCATGCGCAGCAGCACCGCGTAGTCCGCCGGCGCCATCCGGACTCGCAGCAGGTCGAGGTACAGGTCCACGGGCCGGCCTTCCGGCGGAAGCTCTGATTCGGTCATGGGACTCGACTTCCCCAATGTGGGCGACGTGATCGCATCTGCGTCCAGAATCGTGGGACTTCGCTCCCGCCGCCGCGCGGGAGCCTCCCGGGACGGCGGCCCGGCGGCGGAAATGCCGCTCCGATCGCCCGCCGCGCCGGTGTCCGCGCGGCCGGGAACCGGCCGCGGCCCCACTTCCGTGTGAATCCCCCATTTGCGTGAGCATCATGCGCACAGGTGGGGTACTAGGGGGTCTCACGCCCGTTCCCTCCGGAGGACCTCCTTGATTCCGTTCGTGCACAGAACGCTCGTCATGCAGCTGGAAATGGACGTCGCGGGCCGTTTCCCGGTCGTGACCCACATGACGTACGACGCCGGCGACCCTTTCGCCGTGACCTTGGAGTTCAGCCACGAGGGCCGGGTCCTCGCCCGGTGGCGACTGGACCGCCAGATGCTCGCCGACGGGATGGAACGGCCCGTCGGCGAGGGGGACGTGCACATGCGCCCCCAGTCCGACGGGACGTGGGAGGAGGTGCGCATGCAGTTCTTCGGCGAGCCGGAGCCCGACGGCCACCGGCACACCGCGGTGATCGTGGCCTGGAGTCCCGCGGTGGCGTCGTTCCTCGACGAGACGTACGAGGCGGTCAGGCCAGGGCACGAGGAGGTGTGCCTCGACGGGTTCCTCGCCGAGGTCATCGCCGGGGGCTGAGCCGGTCACCGGGGGCTGAGCCGGGTGTCGAACGGGTGCGGGGAGGCCGGTCCGGGCGCCCCGTCCACCGGCCGGGGGTCTCGTGGCGCGGCCGGGGGCAGCAGCGCCGTGCCCTCCCGCCGGCGTGGCGCCGCGTCCACCCGTCCGGCGGTGATCCAGTTTCCGCGGCGCCGGCCCGGGCACCCGGCGCGCATGCGCTCCTTCCCCGCCCCTCCGGCCGATCAGACGGCTGCCCTGCTGTTCAGGGGTTATTCCTGGCTGCCGGACCGGATGCGCCGTGCGGCGGGTCCGGTCGTCCGCGCCCGGCTGCTCGGCCGTACCGCCGTGGCCCTGCGCGGCCCGGACGCCGTGCGGTTCTTCTACGACGAGCGGCACGTGCACCGGCACGGCGCGCTGCCCGAGCCGGTCCGCGCGACGCTGTTCGGCGAGGGCGCGGTGCACACGCTGGACGGCGAGGCGCACCGGGTCCGCAAGGCCATGTTCCTGGGCCTGCTGGTGCCGCCCGCCCGCGTCGCCGATCTGGTCGAGGAGACCACCGCCGCCTGGGACGAGGCGGTGGCGGGCTGGCGCGAGCGGCCCGCGGTCGTGCTCTTCGACGAGGTCGCGAAGGTGCTCACCGCCGGGGTCTGCCGGTGGGCCGGGATCCCGGTGTCCTCCGCACTGCTCGGCGCCACGTCCCAGGACCTGGTGGCGATGGTCGACGGCTTCGCCACCCCGGGCGTGCGGCACTGGCGGGCCCGCGCGGCCCGCGGCCGGTGCGAGACCTGGCTCGCCGCGCTGGTGGCGGACGTGCGGTCGGGGGTGATCACGGTTCCGGAGGGTTCGGCGGTGGCCGTCGTGGCCGCGCACCGGGACGCCGACGGCAGCCGGCTGGACGCGCACACGGCGGCCGTGGAACTGCTCAACATCATCCGGCCGACCGTCGCGGTCTCCTGGTTCGTCACCTTCGCGGCGCACGCCCTGCACCGCTGGCCCGGGACCCGGGAGCGGCTCCAGGCGGACGACGCCGCCTACAGCGCCGCCTTCGTCCACGAGGTGCGCCGCTTCTACCCCTTCGCCCCGTTCGCCGGCGGCCGGGCAGCCGCCGAGCTGTCCTGGCGGGGCGAACGCATCCCGGCCGGCGCGCTCGTCCTGCTCGACGCGTACGGGCAGAACCACGACGCGGAGCTGTGGGGCGACCCGTACGCCTTTCGTCCCGAGCGGTTCCTGGCCCGGCCCGTGGACCGCGACGAGCTGATCCCGCAGGGCGGCGGCGATCCGTCGGACGGCCACCGGTGCCCGGGCGAGGCGGTCACCATCGCACTGCTCGAAGCCCTGACCGTCCGGCTGGCGCGGCTGGGATACGACGTCCCGGTGCAGGACCTGACGATCCCGCTGCGGCGCATCCCGACCCGGCCGCGCAACGGCTTCCGCATCACCTCCGTACGGCCCCTGGACTGAGCGCCGCGGGCCGCGGCGGCGGGGCGCGTACGGCCGTCCCGGTGCCGTGAGTGATCCACGCGCCCGGAATCGTGGTAGATCGGGAGGGAACGCCACAAACAGGTCGAAGGAGTCGACGAGCGTGACGGACGTATCCAGCACCGGTCCAGCCCCGGACGACCGCCGGAAGGTGCTCACCAACCGGCAGGGCCACCCGGTCTACGACAACCAGAACCAGCGCACCGTGGGCGCCCGCGGGCCCGCGACGCTGGAGAACTACCAGTTCCTCGAGAAGATCAGCCACTTCGACCGCGAGCGCATCCCGGAGCGCGTCGTGCACGCCCGCGGCGTCACCGCGTACGGCTATTTCGAGGCGTACGGGGCCTTCGGTGAGGAGCCCATCGCACGGTTCACACGGGCGAAGCTGTTCGCCGAGCGGGGCAAGCGGACGGACCTGGCGGTGCGGTTCTCCACGGTGATCGGCGGCCGTGACTCCTCCGAGGCCAACCGGGATCCGCGCGGTTTCGCGGTGAAGTTCTACACCGAGGACGGCAACTGGGACCTCGTCGGCAACAACCTGGGGGTCTTCTTCATCCGGGACGCCATCAAGTTCCCCGACGTCATCCACGCGCTGAAGCCGGACCCCGTCACCTTCGAGCAGCAGCCGCGCCGGATCTTCGACTTCATGTCGCAGACCCCCGAGGCGATGCACATGCTCGTCAACCTCTTCAGCCCGCGCGGCATCCCGGCCGACTACCGCCACCAGCAGGGCTTCGGCGTCAACACGTACAAATGGGTGAACGCGGACGGCGACACCCTGCTCGTCAAGTACCACTGGATGCCCAAGCAGGGCGTGCGCAGCATGACCGAGGAGGACGCCGCCAACGTCCAGGCGAACAGCACGGGCCACGCCACGAAGGACCTGTACGAGGCGGTCGCCCGCGGTGACTTCCCCGAGTGGGAGCTGCTGGTCCAGGTGATGGAGGACCACGACCACCCCGAGCTGGACTTCGACCCGCTGGACGACACCAAGACCTGGCCCGAGCAGGACTTCCCGCCGAAGCCGGTGGGGCGGATGGTGCTGGACCGGATGCCCGCCGACTTCTTCGCGGAGAACGAGCAGATCTCCTTCGGCACCGGCGTCCTGGTCGACGGCCTGGACTTCTCCGACGACAAGATGCTGGTCGGCCGCACCTTCTCCTACAGCGACACCCAGCGCTACCGGGTCGGTCCGAACTACCTCCAGCTCCCGGTCAACCAGGCGAAGAACGCCGAGGTGCACACCAACCAGCGGGACGGCCTGATGACCTATCAGGTCGACGACAGCGGCGCCGATCCGACCGTCAACTACGAGCCGTCGATCCGCGGCGGACTGCGCGAGGGCCAGTACCCCACGCACGACGAGCAGGGGCCCGAGATCCGGGGCCGGCTCACCCGCAAGCGGATCCCGCGCACCAACGACTACCTCCAGGCCGGTCAGCGTTATCTGCTGATGGAGGACTGGGAGCGGGACGAGCTGGTCAGCAATTTCGTCAATCTGCTCTCCCAGTGCGACCGGCCGGTGCAGGAGCGGATGGTCTGGCACTTCCTGCTGGTGGAGAACGACCTCGGCCGCAGGGTGGGCGACGGACTCGGCATCGGCCCGCAGGACGTCTCCCACCTGGAGCCGCTGCGCGGCCAGACCCTCACCGACGAGGACCGCCGGCGCCTGGCCGACCTCGGCGACAACCCGCCCCGGGACGTCACCGGACTCACCATGACCCACTGCGTCCCCGACACCCGGCACACGGTGACCCGCGACGGCGCCTGACCATCAGCCGCCGTAGGTCCACGGCGTTGAGCGGCTGGATCGCGATCCAGC
>NZ_JBHWHV010000088.1:0-32313 GCF_042732375.1 Streptomyces sp. NPDC059785 | reverse complement strand
CACCCCGGGTGCGGCCGGTCGGCCGTGCGCGCACCCTCGCTCCAGGAGGACCGGCCGAGCGGTCCGCTCGCACCGGGAGGACAGTTGCCGGAGACCGGACGGGACGAGACCGAGGAGGAGAAGGCCGACCGCAAGTGGGGCGAGCTGGTCCAGGAGATCCGGGTCGCGCAGACCGGGGTGCAGATCCTGTTCGGTTTCCTGCTCACGGTCGTGTTCACCCCGCGGTACGCGCAGTTGGCGCCGACCGACAGGACCATCTACATCTTGACCGTCGTCCTCGGCGCGGCCGCCACCGGTGCCCTGATCGGCCCGGTGTCCCTGCACCGGATCGTCTCCGGACGGCGGGTGAAGCCCCAGGCCGTGCGCTGGGCCTCGGTGCTGACCTTCGTCGGTCTCGTGCTGCTCCTGGCGACCATGGCCGCCGCGCTGCTGCTGATCCTCCGGGTGGCGACGCACGACCGGCACGTGCCCTGGCTGGTCGCGGGGGTCGTCGCCTGGTACCTGTTCTGCTGGTTCGTCCTGCCGCTGTGGACCCGGCACCACTCGACCGCGCTCGGCCGGAACCCGCGGGCGCGCTGACCACGCGCATCAGGTCCGCGGGCGCGCTGACCCCGCGCGCCAGGTCCCTGGTCTCGCTGACGCCCCGCGCCAGGTCCGCGGGCGTTCAACGCCCGTGACGGGGCACTGGACCGGTGCGTCCCCTTCCCCGGGACGCCGCGGGTCCGTCCGGGCCCGGCGACCGCACCGCGAGAGGACGCGCACGGTGAACGAATCGCTCTGGAACTACCGGCCCACCAGCGGCCACACGCCCGACGCCGACCTGACCGGCTACGCGGTCGAGGCGGAGGACGGGTACATCGGCAAGGTCGACAAGCACTCCAACGACGTCGTGGCCCAGTACATCGTGGTCGACACCGGGGTGTGGATCTTCGGCCGGCAGGTGATGCTGCCCGCGGGCACGATCAAGGACATCGACCACGAGGGCCGCAAGATCATGGTGTCCCGCAGCAAGGACGAGATCAGGGCCTCGCCCGAGTTCGACAAGGACAGGCACCTGGGCGACCCGGCCTACCGGGACCAGCTCGGCGGCCACTACGGGTCCGGGCACTGACCGGCCGCCGCTCCACCGCGCTGAGTGCCTGTGCACAGGCGCTCAGGCGGTGAGGGCGTGCCGCGGGGCCTCCGTCGCCGACGGGGTGCTCCGCGCGGCCGCCCGCACCGGATACATCGTCTTCGCGGGGTCGACCACCGGCTCCCCCAGCACGATGCGTCCCGCGGCGTGCAGCGCGTCGCACTCGTCGGTGGGCAGGGCCACGTAGCAGCCGCCGCGCCGGGCCTTGGAGGAGACCGGCTGCCAATAGCCGTACCGACGGCGGCCGCCTGCGTGCACGGTCAGGCATATCTGGACACGCTGCCGGGTCATCAGACGCAGGACCTCGGCACCGCCCGGGCTGAGCGGCGTGCTGGTGCGGGGCAGGGCTCGGAGCATCGTCACTCGCCTCCCGTCCTGGCCCGCGGCCCGGCACAGCGGTGGGAAGAGGGCGTCATGTGCAGGCAGCCTTTCGACGGACGTGGGTCGAGCACGCCCACCGCGCGAGCGGTGACGTTCTCGCTGCCCGGCATTGTTGCGGACGGCACTGACAACGCGGGCAGGGCGGGGTTCCGGCGCCCCGCCTGTCAGGCGAATGCTCGTTCCCACGCGATCCACACCTGCTGTTCCACACCTGGGACAGAAAACCGCCGCCGCCCCGGGTTCCGCCGGAACCGCCCGCCGGCTACCAGGGCAGGAAGGCGTGCACGTCCTTGCCGTCCGGCCGCACCACCACGCTGACCTGATCGGCGAGCGTGTGCACGAGATGCCAGCCGATCCCGCCCCCGCCGTGCTGCGGATGGAAGGGGCGCGGCGCGGGCCGAGTGGTGCTGGTGTCACGCAGGGTCACGTGCACGCCGTCGAAGGTACGGCGCAGCTGAAGCTCGAACGGCCCCGGCGCGTACTGCACGGAATTGGCCGCCAGCTCCGTCACCACCAGCAGGATGTCGTCCCAGTGCTCCGGCGCGGAGGGCGGCGTCGCCCGCGCGAGCAGCCGGAGATAGCCCTCCGCCGTCAGGCGCGCATCCGTGACGTTGCGCAACTGGCCCGCGAAGGAGCTGGTGAGTGCCTCGGACTCCTCGTGTGACAGGTTCTTGTCCCAACTCGGGTTGCTTGCCATCTCGCCTTCCCGGATCTGCCACCGGGATGCCTCCCTGCTCTCCCGGTTTGCGTGCGTCCGGACACGGGCCCGGGGACGGACTTCCCCGGCCGGCCCGCGCCGGTGTGCGGGGGTCAGGCCGGGAGCCGCCGGGACCGCCGGGCGGCCGTGCGCCGCCTGAGCGCGCGCCGCTCGGTCTCACTTGTACCACCCCAGACCCCGACGCTCTGGCCGGTGTCCAGGGCCCACCGCAGACACTCCGCACGGACCGGGCACACCTCGCAGACCGCCTTCGCCTCCCGCACCTGGAGCACCGCGGGTCCGGTGTCGCCGACGGGGAAGAACAGGTCGGGGTCGACGGTGCGGCATGCTGCCACGTCGCGCCAGTCGTCCATGGAGGGCCTCCTGTGATCGCATTGATGCGCTTCGGTGTGCTTCGTTCCCGCAACGGGTCACCCGTGATTGCACAGGCGAAACAGGGGGCGTACGGATGCGCGCTTGTTTGAGCGCTGGGTGACCGCGGAAATGCGGTACGGAAGCACGGCACGAAGTGATCGGATGTGCAGGTGCGGCGCGGCCGGGCCCGGAAAGTGGAAAAATCGGGCTTGGTGGCAGCGCGGTTGCGCAGCGGCGAATAGGCAGGTGGAACATGTCGCAGGAGAGCGGCGACGTCTGGGAGCAGTTCGCCATCGGCCTGGCCGATATGGCGCGTGACCTGCTGGCCCAGGAATCGGTGCAGTCCACGCTCGACCGCATCGTGGAACACGCGACGGTACTGATCAACGCATGCGACGCGGCCGGCATCCTCACCGTCCGCCGGGGCGAGGTGCACGCGCTCGCCGCCACGCACGACGTGGTGCGCACGGCCGACCGCATCCAGCAGGACCTCAGGGAGGGCCCCTGTTTCGACGCGGTCGCCGACCGCCAGCAGATCTACACCATCGAGGACCTGCGGGAGCCGAACGAGCGCTGGGCCCATTTCGCCCCCGAGCTGAGGAAGCTGGGCATGGGCAGCATGATGGGGTTTCTGCTGTTCACGGAGGACGACGCGCTCGGCGCGCTCAACCTGTACTCGCACCGTCCCCTCGCCTTCGACGAGATGGCGCAGCGGGCCGGCTGGGTCCTCGCCTCCCACGCGGCCGTGGCGTTCTCCGCCGCCCGTACGCACCAGCAGCTCCAGCACGCCCTGGAGACGCGGCACGAGATCGGTGAGGCGATGGGCATTCTGATGGAGCGTCACAACGTCAACGAGGACATGGCCTTCAAGATCCTCAAGAAGGCGTCCCAGGAACACAACATCAAGCTCCGCGACATCGCCCGCCGGATCTGCGAGACCGGCGAACGGCCCTCCTGAGCCACGTGGTACTCGCTCAACGCCCCTGCGTGCGACGCCCTTTGACAAGCCGTCGGAATACAGCGGCGGTCCAGGGGAACCCGGTTGGTCGGGAAAGGAAATAGCGTCTCGGTACGGGGCGCTGTCGTATACCGAACCGACAGCAGGAGAATGTAATGACGAGTTATGGCAATTCGCCGGCCGCGTCCTCCGGATCGCGCACCAACGGCCTGGCGATCGCGAGCCTCATCTGCGGAATCGTCGGCGTTGTCATCTTCAATGTCATTCTCGGCCCCATCGCCATTGTGCTCGGTGCGGTCGCGCTGCGGCAGTCCTCGGTGAAGAACGGCGCCGGTATGGCGAAGGCCGGAATAGTGCTCGGGGTCGTGGACGTGCTCCTTTTCGTCATTCTTCTGGCGGTGGCCGCGTCGAACGGCGGCTTCAGCTGGTACGTGGGCGGCTGACGAAGCGGCGGCCCGGCCGCGGAGGGGTCCACCGGAACGATTCCGGTGGACCCCTCCCGCACCTCCTCCCGCGTCCTGCCCCGGGCCCCTCCTGTGCCCGCTTGGTGAAGGTGGCCCGCCGCCTGACATGGGCGCGGAAGTCGGGGGAAGGAGCGGGGCAGCCTGCACGCCGCGGGACCCCAGCGGGTCGCGGCATCCGGGCAGGCCGCCGATCAGCGGCGACGTGTCGGCCGAAGCCGGAAAGATGGGAAATGCTGGTGACCCACCAGGGACTCCGGGAGCGCGTGATGACCCGTGAGGGATGACGGGGACCTCGATCGCGGGACAGGACCCCGCCCGGAAGCGACGGCACACCGGGTCGCGGACGCCGTGGAAGCGCTCGTGGCGCTGTGGGCCTCGGCGGGCGAGACGGTCAGTCCGCGGCTGTCCGCCCACCAGCTCAGGGCCCTGGCGGTCGTCAGGCACCGGGCCGAGCTCAATCTGACCACGCTGGCCCAGCTCCTGGAGATCGCGCTGCCCGCGGCCAGCCGGCTGTGCGACCGGCTCGAGGCGGCGGGACTGCTGGAGCGGGTCCCGCACCCCAGCAACCGGCGCGAGGTCCAGCTCATGCTCACCGCGCAGGGCACCCGGGTCCTGCGCGACATAGGGGAGCGCAGATCGCTCAGCCTGGCGTCCGTGCTCGCGGCCATGACACCGGCGCAGCGGACCTCACTGGAGAGCGGCCTGCTGGCGTTCCACCTGGCCCGCGACGCGACGAACCAGGTGCGGGAACGGCGCGAGCGCCCCGGCCGGTGAACGGCGCCCGCGCCCGGCGGACCGGCCGCGGTCGGCCGGACGGGCGCTAGCTGCTGATGTGGCAGAGCAGCAGACAGACGTCGTCGTCCCGCTCGGAGTCCAGCAGCATCGGGTCCAGGATCCGGTCGGCGGTGCCCTCCAGGTCCCGGTCCAGATCGGGCAGCCGCTGTTCGCGCAGCGCTCCCGCCAGGCGCTCGATCCCCGGATCGATGCCGTGCGCCCGGCGCTCCACGAGACCGTCCGTGTACAGCGCCAGCGTCGACCCGGGCGGCAGGTCCGTGGTGTGGTCGCGGATCTCCTGGTGCAGCGGGATGCCCAGCATCGCGCCCGGCTTGGTGTCCAGTATCCGCACCCCGCCGTCGGGCGTGCGCAGCACCGGCGGCGGATGCCCGGCGGCGGCCCAGGTCACCGTCGGCTCGTCCGGCCGGAACCGGGCGATGACCGCGGTGGCGTACAGGTCGGGCTGGAGGTGGTGGAGGAAGACGTGCAGCCGTGTCAGGAGCTGGCCGGGGGTGCCGCCGTCGACGGCGTACGCGCGCAGGGCGGTGCGGAGCTGGCTCATCATGACGGCGGCGTGCAGACCGTGGCCGGTGACGTCTCCGATGACGGCGACCAGACTGCCGTCGGGCTGCCGGAAGGCGTCGTACCAGTCCCCGCCGATGTTCAGCCCGTGCGTGGCCGGCAGATAGCGGGCCGCCAGGTGCAGCCCGGGTGTGGTGGGCAGGTCGGTGAGCAGGGCCCGCTGGAGTGTCTCGGCGATGTCGCGGTTGTGCTCGTAGCGCTGCGCGTTGTCCAGGGCGATGCCGGTGCGGCGGGCGAGTTCGACGAGCATGACGGCGTCGTCGGCGTTCCACCCCTCGGTCGGCGGCGTCAGGGTCAGCACGCCGAGCGGTGCGCGGCGGGTCGGCAGCGGGAGGCAGAGCATGGGCTCGTCCGGGTGGAGCGCGGTGGGCGGCGCGTCGTCGACCCCGGGCAGCCGCCCCGGGTGGTCGGCGGCGTACCGCGGGCGTCCGGTGCGGGCCGCGACGACGGCCGCCGCCGGGTGGTTCTGCCGGACGCCCGCGCCGTCGCCGTCGTTGAAGAGCCAGACGTCGACGGTCCTGGCGTACGCGGGGACCAGCAGCTCGGGCAGCCGGCGCAGGATCTCCTCGTGGTTGAGCGACGAGGTGAGGGAGGCGCTGGCGTCGGCCAGGAAGGTCAGCCTGCGCCGGGCGCTCTCCGCCTCGGTCCGTGCCTCGCGCTCGGCGGTGAACAGTTCCTGCTGGGCGCGGCCCGCCGCGTCGAGCTCGGCGTGCAGGGCCAGCACCCCCTGGTTGGTCTGGTGCAGCTCCTCCCGGTGGAAGGCGACCAGCTCCTCCTGCTCGGTCAGCTTCTTCAGGATGCGGGAGGTGTCGTCGTCGGCGCTGAGCAGGGCGTCGGCGAGCGCCGTACGGTCGGACGGTACGTCGGGGACGTCCGCGTCGCCGCCGGGCCCGGGGACGTCGACGCCGCACTGCCAGGGCGGACGCGAGCCGGCCAGGGACCGGTCCAGGGAACGCAGCGTGACGGTGAGGCGCCGACCGCCGCCGGCCGCGGGCGGCCCGGTCCGCAGGCTCAGCTCCCAGCGGCCGCCCTTGGTGAGGCACTGCCGCAGCTGGGCGCTGAGCGCGGTGACCAGGCGGGTGCGCTCCAGGACGGCGACGCCGTGCGCGGCGGCGAGCCGGGCGGTGGCGATGCGGGCACGGGCGGCATCGGCGACTGTGGTGATCTGCCAGGTGTGGGTCATGGTCGGGAGTCCGCCGGGGCGGGGGTCAGTACCGCCACCGTGGTGTCGTCGCGCACCGGCCGGGCGGGACTGCTGGAGTCACGCACGATCACCGCTGCCGTGACGGCAGGGTCGAGGGTGGTCAGGGGGACGGCGGGCGGGGGAGTCCAGCGGCTGGGCAGACCGTCGCTGTGCATGATGAGCAGACTGTCGCCGGTCCACGGCACCCGGCACCGCGGCAGCCGTGCCGGGCGGTGCGCGCCGACGATCCCGGGGTGGGACAGCAGGGCCCGCCAGGTGTCGCCGGTGCGCAGCCGGGCGCCGATGTTGCCGATGCCGGCGAAGTCGAGCTGTCCGGCGGCGAGGTCGAGCTGCGCCACGGCCACGGCGGCCCCGCGCGTCGGGCGCAGCGCCGTGTGCAGCTGCCCGAGCAGTTCCGCCGGCGGCAGCCGGGCCGAGCGGCGCAGCTCCTCCAGGGCGGCGCCGGAGGCTTCGGCCGCGGGTTCGCCGTGGCCGAGCCCGTCGGCCAGCAGCAGGGTGACGAGGTCACCGTCCCGTACGCAGGCCCAGGCGTCGCCCGAGTACTCGGCGGCGGCGAGCGGGATGTTGATGCCGCCCGCCCGTACGGGTACGCCGTCGTCCTCGCCCTTGCCGCGGCGGGAGCGGGTGGGCGGCACCGCGTGGACGCGGGCCAGGGCGACCGTGCCCCGGCCCGGCGCGGTCTGCACGTCGAAGTCGTCGGCGACCCGGCGGCAGGTGCCGAGCCCGGCGCCCAGCGAGGACGCCGTGGAGTAGCCGTCGCGCAGCGCGGCCGGCAGATCGCTCATGCCGGGGCCGTGGTCGATGGCCACGATCTGCACGGTCCGGCCCCGCTCGCCGTCCGGCCGGGCCGGCCCGCCGTCGACCGTGTCGATCAGTATCCGTCCGCCCCCGGCGTGCTTGAGCAGGTTGGTGGCCAGCTCCGTGGCGACGAGCGCGGCGACCGCCGTACGGTCCCGGCCGAGCCCGGCGTGCGAGGCGGCGGACTCGGCGGCCACCCGGACGTCGCGGACCCGGGTGGAGTCGTGCACCGGCACGTCCCAGACGCGGGTCACCCGGCCTCCCCGCGCGGGTGCGGAGGAGCGGCGGCCCAGCAGATCACGGTGACCGCGGTGCCGTCGCCCGGCGTGCTGTCGATCGAGAACTCGTGCACGAGCCGCCGGGCGCCGCCCAGGCCGAGGCCGAGGCCGCCGCCCGAGGTGTACCCGTCGCTGAGCGCCCGGTCGATGTCCGTGATGCCGGGACCCTCGTCGCTGAAGGTCAGCCGCAGCCCCCGGGCGCGGCCCTGGTCCAGCGCGGCGGACTCCATCTGGCCGCCCCCGCCGTGCACCAGTGTGTTGCGGGCGAGCTCGCTCGCCGCCGTGACCAGCTTCGTCTGCTCCACCAGGCCGAAACCGAGCTCGGCCGCCACCTGGCGCACATGCTGGCGCACCCACGCCAGGTCCATGTCCGAACGGATCGGCAGGCAGGCGGTGACGCAGCCGGAGGTTTCCGTCACGGGCTCTCCTGGCGTGCGGGGCTGTGGGGCAGGTGGGGCGGTGCCGGGGACAGCAGCCGCATGGCCTCCTCGGTGTCGAGCGCGGTGCGCAGCCCGGGCAGCGAGAGGCCCAGCTCGACCAGGGTGATGGCGACGGCGGGCCGCATACCGGCCACGATCGTCTCGGCGGCCAGCAGCCGTGCGTTGGCCGCGATCTCCGCGAACACCCGGCCGAGGAAGGAGTCGACGATCTCGACGCCGGAGATGTCGATGACGACACCGGTGACGGAACTGGCCGCGACGGCCTCACCGATGTCCTGGAGCAGTCGCTCCGCGGCGGCGTCGTGCAGATCGCCCTGGAGCGTGACCAGGAGGACGCCGCCGAGCTTGAGCACGGGCACCGCGGGGCCCGGGGCGTGGTCGTACGGGCCGTTCACCGCGGGCTCGCACCGGCGCGGGACGGGTCGACGACGGTGATGCCCTGCTGGTGCAGGGCATGGCCCAGCGCGTCGGCGAGGGTCGCCCGGGTGGCCACCTCGCCCAGGTCGATGCCGAGATGCACGATGGTCTGCGCGATGGCGGGACGGATCCCGGAGACGATGCACTCGGCGCCCATCAGCCGGGCCGCCGCCACGGTCTTCAGCAGGTGCTGGGCCACCAGGGAGTCCACCGTCGGCACTCCGGTGATGTCCAGGATCGCGAACCGGGCCCGCTCGGTGACGACGGCGTCGAGCAGGCTCTCCATGACCACCTGGCTGCGGGCGCTGTCGAGCGTGCCGATGAGGGGCACCGCGACGATGCCCTTCCACAGTTTGATCACGGGCGTCGCCACCTCGAGGAGCTGGAGCCGCTGCCGGTCGATGAGTTCCTGCCCGTCGTTGAGCGCCGTCTCCAGGACGACGAGGCGGAGCGTGCCGAGCAGCGCGGTGAGCGCGACGGCACACGCCTCGGCGTGCTCGTCGTGCGCGCCGGACAGCTCGGCGGACAGCAGCTCCGTCGCCGCGGGCCGCAGCGCCGCCACTTCATGGGCGATCTGGACGGAGGTGGCGCCGGCCCGCGTGCGCGAGGCCGACATGCGTCCGAGCTGCTCGCGCACGGCGGAGAAACCGGTCGCGCCCAGGTCCTCGACCTGTCCGGTCACCGCGACCGCGGCGAGCGCCTCCACCACCGCCCGGCCGGCCTCGACCGCCTCGTCCCGGGAGACCGTGAACACCGTACGGAACAGCGTCTCGTCGGCCCAGCGCTGGGCGATCTGCTCACGACGGCTGCGCAGGAAGTTCCCGACCTCCTGCGCCGGGGACCCCTGCTGACCTGCTGCCTCGTGCTCCGCCACGTACTCGTCTCCTTAATGCCCTGCGATGTTCCGGCGTTCGGGAAGCCGCCGGCGGACGCTGTCGCTTGCCGCGCAACAACTGTAGTCATGGCCCGCTCACGTCCGACAGCCGCTCACCCCGCAAGATCGTCAGCCGTCCGTCCCGGGCGCCGGCCGGCCATGCCAGTCCAGGCACACCACGAGGGCGTCGTCCTCCGGGCTCGGACCGCCCCGGTGACCGGACAGTTCCCTGAGCACCGCCCGCGGAACCTCGGCCGCCGGCAGCAGCCGGGTGGACGCGACGGCGCTCGACAGCGCCCGCTCCCCGTACTTCTCCCCGCCCGGCGCGGCGACCGCGTGCACCCCGTCACTGACGAAGACCAGCCGGTCGCCGGGTTCGGCCTGGAATTCCTGTACGACGTAATCGGTCTCCTCGAACATGCCGAGGGGAAGCTGCGCCTCGAAGTCGACCCGCTCCACGGTGCGGCCCCGCAGCCGCAGCATCTGCGGTGACCCGGCGTCGACCACACGCATCCGGCCCGTGGACAGCTCGAAGTCCAGCATGAGCACGGAGAGGTACGAGGCCCCGCGATACTGGGCGTAGATCGCCTGGTCGGCGAGGGCCGCCTGGTCCTCGATCGGAATGCCCGCCCGGCGTGCGTTGCGCAGCGCGTTGATGCCCAGGTTCGTCAGCAGCGAGGCCTCGATGCCCTCACCCATCCCGTTGGTGATGTAGAGCATCAGCTGATCGGCGCCGGCCGACCAGTCGAAGTTGTCGCCGAAGATCGCGTAGGCCGGTTCCAGCTGGGCACCCAGCTCGTACTCGGGACGCGCGCAGGAGCGTCCCGGGAGCAGCTGCCACTGCATCTCCGCGGCCAGCGTCAGCCGGTCCTTGCGGCGCGCCTGGATGTACAGGTCGGTGTCGCGCTCGGCCACCAGCACCTCGTGGCCGAGCACCTCGGCTATGTCGGCGAGTTCGGCCGCCGACTCCTCGGTGAGGTGGGCGGAGGCCATGTTCACGCTCAGCACGCCGAGCCGGTCGCCGCGCACGGTGACCGGCAGGTGGATCCGGGTGAGCCCGCCGGCGGACTCCTCCGTGAACGGCCGCTGCGCCCCGAAGGCCCGCCCCGCGGGGCTGTCGTGCACCGGCACGGGGTCGAGGGTGTGCGGCAGCTCGGACACGGGCTGGAGCACGGTCGAACCGTAGTCCGCCATGTACAACTCGACGGAGACGGCCGCGAAGTGACTGCTGAGCACCGCGCTGACCGCGTCCAGAAGTTGGTGGGGAGCCGCGGTGCGCAGCGCACGCTCCGCGGCCACGAATCTGTTCACGATGTCGGGTACGCCATTCTTCGACTAGTACGATTTCGGGTCCACGCTCCGGGTGCCGCCGCCCCCTGGAGCGGTCGGCACCGGTATCCGTGGTTTGGTGACTGCCGCAGCCCCTGGCAGGCTGACACAGTCAGAGAAGACTGGGAGAGTGAGACGGTGACTTCCTCCGGCCCGCGTCCGCAGCCCGGTGAGGTGGCTCGGGTGACCTCAGAGGCGGCCGAGCTGCTGGAGATCGTCTGGGGGCGCGCGTCGACGTCTCCCGTCTCCGCCTCCCAGCTCCGCGTGCTGTTCATCCTCGAGCACAACGAGGGCATCAACCTGCGCTCCCTCGCCGACGCGCTGGGCTCCACCCCGCCCTCGACCAGCCGGCTCTGCGACCGGCTCCAGGCCGTGGGGTACGTGGAGCGCAGGCCGAGCGCCACCAGCCGGCGGGAGCTGCGCCTCTTCCTGAGTCCGCGGGGCAGCTCGTTCCTGCGCGAACTGCGCTCGCGCCGCGAGGCCGCCCTGGAGTCGGTCCTGGCGCAGATGCCGGCCTCGCAGCGCACGGCGCTGCTGCGCGGTCTGGAGTCCTTCTGCGCCGCCGCGGCGGCGCAGTTCCACGACGACGGGGCCATGGACGCCCGGACGGCCTGAACGGCGGCCGTCGACGGCCCGTGCTCCGTGGCAGCGTGCCGCGGTCCGCCGGCGTCGGCAGCCGGCCCAGCCCACCGCAACATCCCTGGTCCTTTCCCGCGTCCGGTGCATCAGCACTGTCCGACGCGCCCTCACTTTGTTGCCTGACGGCGACAGTTGTCAAATGACAACTATTGCGCCTGCCGGTACCACGTGAACCGGCCGCAGCGGGCCTAACGCCGCCCGGTGACCTCGCTCACCTGCGCCAGCGCCTCGTCCACGTCGGCGGCGCAGGCCACCGCAAGATTCACCCCGGTGAGATCCAATATCCGCTGGACGGTTCTGGTGGGGGAGACGAGCCGGATGGAACCGCCCGCCCGCCGCGTCTCCTCGTGGGACTTGAGGATGACGTTGATGCCGGACGAGTCCATGAAGGAGACGGCCGACAGGTCGATAAGCAGATGACGGCTCCCGCGGCGCAACTGCTCCGTCAGATGCCGGCGCAGCTCGGACACCGTGTCGGCGTCCAGGAAGCCCACGACGGTGACCAGGGCTATGCCCTCCCGGGGCAGCGTCACGTCGACGGACACCGGAGCTTGCTCGGCCGACACTGTTACCTCCCATTGGACGCCGCGGCGGGCACGTCACCGTTTACCCCTCGAACGGACCCCCACACCTGAAGATCGGATCAGGGGACCCGTCCGGTTCACGCGCCCCGGCGCCGGCCGGGCGGCGCTCACCCGGAGGCGTCGGCCACCAGCCGTATACCGACGATGCAGGTGTCGTCGTCGGTGTCCGACCTGCTGTACGTCAGCAGCCGGTCCAGCTGGCTGTCCAGGGTGGACGGGGTGGTGCGGGCCGAGGTCAGCAACTGGGTCAGCGACTCCTCCACCGACCGGTCGCGGCGCTCCACGAGACCGTCCGTGTACATCAGCAGGGTGTCCTCGACGGCCAGTTGCACCTCGGCCTCCTCGTACACCGCCTCCGGTACGGCGCCCAGCAGTATCCCCCTGAGCAGCGGCAGCGGGCTCGCCTCCGCGTCCCGGATCAGCACCGGCGGCAGATGCCCGGCCCTGGCCCACCGCAGCGTGCGGTCCGCCGGGTCGTACAGGCCGCAGACCGCCGTGGCCGTGACGGCGCCCGTCAGATGGTGCGCCACCATGTTGAGCCACGACAGGAGCTGGCCGGGGCCCGCGCCGGTCACCGCGAGACCGCGCAGCGCGTTGCGCAGCACCACCATGCTGGTGGCCGCCTCTATGCCGTGCCCCGCCACGTCCCCGACGCACAGCAGCACCTTGCGCGACGGCAGGACGAAGGTGTCGTACCAGTCACCGCCCACCAATTGCTCGGTCTCCGCCGGACGGTAGCGGACGGCCGCCTGGATCCCGGGGGTGCGCAGCGGCGCCTGGGCCGGGGGCATGATCGCGTGCTGGAGCTGGAGGGTGAGCCGGTTGCGCTCGTGCGCCTGCTGCTCGCTGTGCGCGAGCTGGTCCCGGGTGGCCGCGAGGGCGACCTCCGTCCAGTGCTGGGCGGAAATGTCCTGATAGGCGCCGCGCACCACGAACAGCCGGTCGTCGGCGTCGAGGACCGGTTCGGCGGCCACCCGGATGTGCCGGGTGACCCCGTCGGGACGCTGGAGCCGGAACGCCGCGGTGGCGGGCCTGCGATGGTGCAGCAGCGTCCGCAGGAACCGGCCGATCGAGACCGCGTCGTCCGGGTGCGCGTGGGCCGCCAGAGCCTCCAGCGGTACGGGCGCACTCGTCGTGGGACGGCCGTACAGGCTGAACAGGGTGCCGTTCCAGGTGATCTCGCCGGTGCGCAGGTTCTCCTCGAAGCCGCCGATCCGGCCCAGGCGCTGGGCGTGCTGGAGCAGACTGGCCAGGCGTGCCGTCTCGTCCTCCACGCGCCAGATGAGCAGCACGCTGTTGCCGTGCCGGCTGACGCTGATGTCGGCCATGGCCGCCAGCGGCACCTGGTCGACCAGCGCGGTGAGATCCATCCGGTGGGCACGCAGCGGCTCGCCCGTGGCGTAGACCCGCTCGACGTGCTGGAACAGGCCGCTCTGCCCGGCGGCCATCGGATAGGCCTCCAGGAGCAGGGCACCGCTGACGAGCCCGCCGGGCCGGCCCGCCGGATCGAGGAACCGGCCGTTGACATGGCGGATCCGGAAGTCCGAGAGCTGACCGCTGCCGTCCAGGTGCGGCACCAGGACCAGGGCCGGGTCGTGCAGTCCGTCGACCAGGTCGATCAGCTCCGCCACGTCGGCCGTGTCCTGCGGCCCGCGCGGCCCGTACTCCTCGCCGGGGGCCGAACGGTTCTCCAGGGTGTGGGCGCACAGTTCGGCCAGCGCCTCCACCTGCCGGGCGACCTGGGGCGGCTGCGGCTCCAGGGGTCCGGGCCAGGCGATCTCCAGGACCCCGTGGATCCGGCCGCCGGCCCCGGCGGGCGCGGCGACCCGCCCGCCGTCCGGGAAGAGGGTGTGCCCGATCGTCGGCACCCCGGCCGGCGACGTGGTCCACCGCACCGCGCGCTCGGACAGCGCGCGCCGGGCCACCGTCGCCACCCCTGGCGGTACGTAACGCCAGCGCACCGCCTCCGCCGCGGAGAACCCCGCGCTGCCCGCGAGAGTCAGGGAACCGTCCGCGCCGGCCGCCCAGATCGCCACCGCCACCGCGCCGAGCGGCGTCAGGGCGTGCTGGAGCAGCGAGTCGGCCACCGCCTGGGTGTCGTCGGCGGCCAGCGCCCCGCTCTCGGCCTCCCGCAGCCGTACGGCGGAGGAGGCGTCCGCGCGGTCGCCCGCCTGCGCCGTGCCGGCCAGGAACGTGCTGGTGACCTCGGTCACCCGGTCGCGCGCCGCCTGGTTGATGACGTCGACGGCCAGCTCCAGGAGCGGCACCTTCGCCTGTTCGGTCAGCTCGTCGAGCTGCCGCGCGGCCTGCGCGGGCCCGCAGCCCAGACGCTCGACCAGGATGCCCTTGGCGAGCTCGATCAGGGCGCGCCCGTCGGCCTCCGCCTGCGCGGCCCGTACCTCCCGGCGCAGCCGCTCCACCGTGGCCGCCAGCCTGCCGACCGGCGACGTCGGGGACACCCCCGGCAGACCGCCGACGGCGTCGGCCCCCCGCGGACCGGCGGAGCCGGCGGAGAGTTCGGGAACCTGGCCACCCGGCTGCTCGGTAGTGCTCACTGTGCGGTAACTCCTCGGCTGGGGCCCCGCGGCGGGCGGGAAGGAGGGGGTAGGAGGCGCCCGCGCTGCCGTACGGACCGGCGGGCGCCGCCCGGGGTCACACGCTCAGCCAGCGCCGGACGCAGGCGATGAGGTCGTCGGTGTCCACCGGCTTGGTCACATAGTCGCTCGCACCCGACAGCAGGCTCTTCTCCCGGTCCCCGGGCATCGCCTTGGCGGTGACCGCGATGATCGGCAGGCCCGCGTACTGCGGCATTCTGCGGATCTCGGCGGTGGCCGCGTACCCGTCCATCTCCGGCATCATCACGTCCATCAGGATCAGCGCGACGTCGGGGTGGCCGACCAGGGTCTCTATGCCCTTCCTGCCGTTCTCCGCGTGCAGCACCTGGAAGCCGTGCAGCTCCAGGATCCCGCTGAGCGCGAAGAGGTTGCGGGCGTCGTCGTCGACCACGAGCACGGTGGCGCCGTGGAAGGACTCGCCGGCGAGCTGGGACGCCGGGTGCTGCGGCTCCTCGGTGCGCACCAGCGGCAGTACGTCGCCCGGCTCCTCGGCGGACAGGTGCAGGGCGATGCGCTCGCGCAGCTCGTCCAGGCTGGAGAGGAACTCCAGCGGCCGGTCCCCGCACAGCGTCCGCAGCGCCCGCTCCTGCGTCAGGTCGATGCGGTTGCCGTTGTGGACCAGGACCGGCACGTTCGCCAGCGCGGAGTCGCCCTCCAGCGCCTGGAGGAAGTGGGCCGCCTCGCCCGCCGGCAGGCCCAGTTCGAGGACCACGCAGTGGCACGGCTGGGCGGCCAGGGCGGCCGCGGCCTCCTGCGCCCCGGCCACCGTGGTGACGTCGGCGCTCTCCCGTCCGTCGGTGTCGTCGAGGCCGCGGGCCAGATCGCCGACCGCGCTCTCGGCCACCAGGGTCAGCAGACCCCGCGGCCGCTCCTCGACCACCAGCAGCCGGCGCCGGTTGCGCCGCGCCGGAGAGACGGGCCCGGACTTCACGTCGTGGACGAGCACGGCGTCGGCGGCACCGGAGCCGCCACCCGCCTGCGCGGCCTCCAACTGCCGTACGCCGCCGAGCACTTCCTCGAAGTCGGGCCGGGCCACGGGCAGGAACAGGGTGAAGGTGCTGCCCTGGCCCGGGGTGCTGTCCACGGTGACGGCGCCGCCGAGCAGATGCGCGATCTCCCGGGTGATGGACAGGCCGAGACCGGTGCCGCCGTACTTGCGGCTCGTGGTGCCGTCGGCCTGCTGGAAGGCTCCGAAGATGGTCTCGAGCTGCTGCTCCGGGATGCCGATGCCGGTGTCCTTGACCCGGAACGCCACCACGGTGCCGCCGCGCAGCACCCCCTGCGGCACCTCGTCGCCCGCCGCCGGTTCGATCCGCAGCTCGACGCTGCCCTGCTCGGTGAACTTGACCGCGTTCGACAGCAGGTTGCGCAGCACCTGCCGCAGCCGTGAGTCGTCGGTGAGCAGGTCGCCGGGCGCGCCCGGCGCCGTGGTGATGGTGAAGTCCAGGCTCTTCTGCGAGGTCATGGGCCGGAAGGTGGCCTCGACGTACTCCAGGAGCTGGGGCAGCGGGACGCGTTCGGGGGTGACGTCCATCTTGCCCGCCTCGACCTTGGACAGGTCGAGGATGTCGTTGATGAGCTGGAGCAGGTCCGAGCCCGCCGAGTGGATGATGCCCGCGTACTCGACCTGCTTCGCCGTGAGGTTGCGCGAGGGGTTCTGCGCCAGCAACTGGGCCAGGATCAGCAGGCTGTTGAGCGGGGTGCGCAGCTCGTGGCTCATGTTGGCCAGGAACTCCGACTTGTACTTCGAGGCAAGGGACAGCTGCTGGGCGCGGGCCTCCAGCTCCTGCCGGGCCTGCTCGATCTGGAGGTTCTTGGCCTCGATGTCACGGTTCTGGGTGGCCAGCAGCGACGCCTTGTCCTCCAGCTCGGCGTTGGAGCGCTGCAGTTCGTCCTGCTGGACCTGCAATTCCTCCGAGCGCGCCTGGAGTTCGGCCGTCAGCCGCTGCGACTCGTCGAGCAGCTCGTCGGTGCGGGCGTTGGCCACGATGGTGCTGACGTTGACGCCGATGGTCTCCATGAGCTGTTCCAGGAACGCCTGGTGGACCGGTGTGAAGCGGGTGACGGAGGCCAGCTCGATGACGCCGAGCACCTGCTCCTCGACCACGATGGGCAGCACGACCAGGGCGGTCGGGGCGATCCGGCCGAGCCCCGACGAGATCGTCACATAGCCCGGCGGCAGCTCGTCGACCGTGATGGCGCGGCGGCTGCGGGCCGCCTGCCCGACCAGCGAGTGCCCCATCCGGATCCGCGTGGGCCGGCCGTGGTCGTCGGGGGAGTCCGGATACCCGTACGAGCCGACGAGCCGCAGCTCCGTGCCCTCGGCGGCCTCCTCGGCGAGGTAGAAGGCCCCGTACTGGGCGGAGACCAGCGGGGTCAGCTCGTCCATGATCAGCTCGGCGACCACGTCCAGGTCCCGGTAGCCCTGCATCAGGCCCGAGATGCGGGCCAGGTTGGTCTTCAGCCAGTCCTGCTCCTGGTTGGCCCGCGTGGTCTCGCGCAGGGACTCCACCATGAAGTTGATGTTGTCCTTGAGGTCGGCGACCTCGCCGGACGCCTCGACCGTGATCGACCGGGTCAGGTCGCCCTCGGCGACGGCGCTCGTCACCTCGGCGATGGCGCGCACCTGCCGGGTGAGGTTCCCGGCCAGTTCGTTCACGTTCTCCGTCAGCCGCTTCCAGGTGCCAGAGACGCCCTCGACCTCGGCCTGGCCGCCGAGCCTGCCCTCGCTGCCGACCTCACGGGCGACCCGGGTGACCTCGGCGGCGAACGACGAGAGCTGGTCGACCATCGTGTTGATGGTCGTCTTCAGCTCCAGGATCTCGCCGCGGGCATCCACGTCGATCTTCTTCGACAGGTCGCCCCGGGCCACCGCCGTGGTCACCAGGGCGATGTTGCGGACCTGCCCGGTGAGGTTGTTGGCCATGGAGTTGACGTTGTCGGTCAGGTCCTTCCAGGTGCCCGCCACGTTCGGCACGTGCGCCTGGCCGCCGAGCCTGCCCTCGGTGCCGACCTCGCGGGCGACTCTGGTGACCTCGTCGGCGAACGCGGACAGCGTGTCGACCATCGTGTTGATCACGTCGGCGAGCGCGGCGACCTCGCCCTTCGCCTCGACCGTGATCTTCTGCGACAGGTCGCCGCGGGCCACGGCGGTGGCGACCTGGGCGATCGAGCGGACCTGCCCGGTCAGGTTGGACGCCATCACGTTGACGTTGTCGGTGAGGTCCTTCCAGGTGCCCGAGACGCCGCGCACGGTGGCCTGGCCGCCCAGGTTGCCCGCGGTGCCGACCTCGCGCGCGACCCGCGTCACCTCGTCGGCGAAGGCGGAGAGCTGGTCGACCATCGTGTTGATGGTCTCCTTGAGCGCCAGGATCTCGCCGCGGGCGTCCACGTCGATCTTCTTGGACAGGTCGCCCTTGGCGACGGCGGTGGCGACCTGCGCGATGTTGCGGACCTGCGCGGTGAGGTTGCCCGCCATGAAGTTCACGGAGTCGGTCAGATCGCGCCAGGTGCCGCGGACGTCCTTCACGTCCGCCTGGCCGCCGAGCCGTCCGTCGGTGCCGACCTCGCGGGCGACGCGGGTGACCTCGTCGGCGAACGCGGAGAGCTGGTCGACCATCGTGTTGATGGTGTTCTTCAGCTCCAGGATCTCGCCCCTGGCGTCCACGGTGATCTTCTGCGAGAGGTCGCCCTTGGCGACGGCCGTGGTCACCTGGGCGACATTGCGGACCTGCGCGGTCAGATTGCCCGCCATCAGGTTCACCGAGTCGGTCAGGTCGCGCCAGACACCGCCGACGCCCGGCACCTGCGCCTGGCCGCCGAGGCGGCCCTCGCTGCCGACCTCGCGCGCGACGCGAGTGACCTCGTCGGCGAACGCGGAGAGCTGGTCGACCATCGTGTTGACGGTGTCCTTGAGCTGGAGGATCTCACCGCGGGCCGGCACGTCGATCTTCTGCGAGAGGTCGCCCTTGGCGACGGCGGTGGCGACCTGCGCGATGTCGCGGACCTGAGTGGTCAGGTTGCCCGCCATGGCGTTCACCGAGTCCGTCAGGTCGGCCCAGGTGCCGGAGACGCCCGGGACCTCCGCCTGGCCGCCCAGCGTGCCCTCGGTCCCGACCTCGCGTGCCACCCGGGTCACCTCGGAGGTGAACAGGGAGAGCTGGTCGACCATGCCGTTGAAGACCTTGGCGATGTCGCCCAGCAGGCCGTCGGCCTCGTCCGGCAGGCGGGTGCCGAAGTCACCGTCGCGCACCGCGGTCAGGCCGGCCAGCAGCTGGCGCAGTTCCTGTTCGCCGGGCGCCCGGCTGACGGACTCCGTAGTTGTCACGGTCATGCAAACCCCTTGTTCCCGCTCCCCAGGAGTCCCCGGGAAAAGGACTCGGAACCAAGCCGGACCCGCGGCCGGTCTGTTCTACCGTCCGCGACATTCCCGCAGATCACGGATCTGCCCGCTGAGAAAATACGCCAGAGGCTAACCCAGAAGACATGTGGTCGACAAAGCGGTGGAGCGGAACCTCACGGGCGGCCGAAAAAACCGCCGGGACCAGGCATAACCGTGCGCGGCGGGGATACACAGGACCCTCTTGCTCTCTCTCCCCGCGCCGGACGCCGTGAAACGGTCCCGGGGCAGGGGCACGGCGCCGGTCGGCCCCGGCGAAAAGATCCCGCCGTTTCCCCCGGCGCACCGGCCGAAAATGCGCGGTGCGCCGGTGAGAACGACGACGGGCCCGGCCGGAGAACAGCGAAACGCCGGAGAAACGGCAAAGGCCGGAGAACCGCGGTTTCGCGGTTCTCCGGCCCTTCGGCCCTGCGCCGTACGGGATCGTCAGGCGACGGCCGGGTCCAGCAGACCCTTGCGCAGCCGCTTGAGGATGCGGGTGATCAGCCGCGAGACGTGCATCTGGGAGATGCCCAGCTCCTCGCCGATCTGGGCCTGGGTGCGCTCCTCGACGAAACGCAGGTGCACGATGCGGCGCTCACGATCGTCGAGCTCGGCGATCAGCGGAGCCAGCGAGTGGAAGTCCTCCACCAGCTCCAGGGAGGCGTCCTCCGCGCCGATGAAGTCGGCCAGCACGCTCTCGCCCTCGGCCGCGCCGCTGCTGGTCAGGGCGGCGTCGAGGGAGGTCGGGGTGTAGGCGTTGGCGGCCTTTCGGGCCTCGACGACGTCCTCCTCCGGGAGGGACATCAGCTCGGACAGCTCGCGCGTGGTGGGCATCCGGCCCAGCCGGGTCTGCAGCTCCTCGGTGGCCTTGGCCAGCTCGACCCGGGCCTCCTGAAGCCGCCGCGGCACGTGCACGGCCCAGCTCGTGTCACGGAAGAAGCGCTTGATCTCGCCCACGATGTAGGGGACGGCGAAGGAGGTGAACTCGACCTCGCGGGTGAGCTCGAACCGGTCGATCGCCTTGATCAGCCCGATGGTGCCGACCTGGACGATGTCCTCCATGGAGTCGCCGCGGCTGCGGAAGCGGGAGGCCGCGTAGCGCACCAGCGAGAGGTTCATCTCGATCAGGGTGTTGCGGACGTACTGATATTCGTGGGTGCCTTCCTCCAGCATGGCGAGGCGGTCGAAGAACTGGCGCGACAGGTCCCGCGCGTCCTTCGGCTTCACCTTCGAGGGGTCGTCGATGAACGGAAGATCCGTCTCGGCCGTCTCAAGTGCCGTGGCCGTTGTGTCCACTGCCGTCACGGCTGCCATGCGGTCCACCCCAATCGTCGTACGTACTGATGACACAGCCCGCGTGCCCCGGTTCTCCGGGATCACTCCACTGTCTTCGGAAAAATTTACGGATCCGGATGCACAAGTGATGTCTCTCACCCCATGGTGCACGACGCGGCCGGGGCCGGTGCGCGCGGCGGTACGTTTCGGCGAGCCGCCGCGCCGGGTAACCGCCGGTCAGGGCGGACCGCCGGAGGGCCGGTGACCGCCGGGTACGCCAGGGGGACGGAAGGAGCGGGGGCCATGCAGCACGGGGGTGACGGGACGGTGCCGGCGCGGGTGCTGCCCGGCCCGGTGCCCGGCGGACCCGTTCTCCGCCGCCAGCTGCTCGGGGAGCGTCCGGGCCTGCGCATGGCGGGCGAGATCAGCCCGCCCACGCGTGCGCTGTGGCGAGCGGCCCTGCGGGAGCTGGCGAGCCGGTCCGACACCGTGTGCTTCCTGGAGCTGTCCTCGGTCACGTTCGTGGACGTCGCCGGGGCGTCGGACCTGGCGCACACCGCCCAGGGCCTGGCGGCGAGGCGGCGGTTCGTCGTGGAGCGGCCGCCTCCCGAGCTCGCGCGCCTGCTCGGGCTCTTCTGGCCGGAACTTCGGACGATCGAGGTGGTCGCATGACGAGTACGGCCACCTCGCCGGGGGCCTTCGCCCACCCGGCGCTGTTCTACCGCGGCGACGCCGAGTACGTGGCGGGGACCGTGCCGTTCCTGCGGGAGGGCATCGCCGCCGGCGAGCCCGTCGCGGTGGCCGCGCCCGTACCGCGCCTCGACCTGATCAGGGCGGAGCTCGGCACGGCCGCCGCGGACGTGCGGTTCGTCGACATGACCGAGGCGGGGCGCAACCCCGGCCGCATCATCCCCTCCGTACTGCGCGGATTCGCCGACGCCGCGGGCGGCGGCCGGGTCCGGATCATCGGCGAGCCCGTCTGGCCCGGCCGCACCGACACCGAGTACCCGGCCTGCATACAGCACGAGGCGCTGATCAACGAGGCGTTCGCCGGACGCGAGGTGACGATCCTCTGCCCGTACGACGCGGCCGGGCTCGCCGCCGGAGTGCTGGCCGACGCGCACGCCACGCACCCGGTCGTCATCGACGGCGGCCGGGCGCGCGCCAGCACCGCCTACGCTCCAGGGGCCGTCCTCGCGCGCTGCAACGAGAGGCTGCCCCACCCGCCGGGGGCGGCTACGGTCCGCTTCGACGGCGACACCCTGCCGGTCACCCGGGACGCCGCGCTCGACGCGGCGCGGGAGCGCGGCATGACGGCGGCGCGCCGCCAGGACCTGGCCCTCGTCGTCGCGGAGCTGACCACGAACAGCGTGATCCACGGCGGCGGTTCCGGCACGCTGCGGCTGTGGACCGAGGGCGGGCATCTCGTGTGCCAGGTGCGGGACGCGGGACGGCTGACCGATCCGCTGGCCGGCCGGCACCCGGTGGCGCCCCAGCAGATCGGCGGCCGGGGTCTGTTCCTCGTCCACTACCTCTCGGACCTCGTCCGTGTGCACACCGGCGAGAGCGGGACGACGATCCGCAGCTATCTCGGCATCTGCTGAACCCTTCGGGTACGGCGGTGGCCCGGACCCCTCAAGCAGGGTCCGGGCCACCGCCGTCGGTGCGGAAGCTCAGGTCACTGCCCGGCGCTCCGCGCAGCCTCGCGTTCCGTGTGCGCGCCGGCCGTGGCCAGCTTGCCGCCGGAACTCTCCAGGTGGGCGCGGACGAACCACTGGAACTGCTCCAGCGAGCGCAGGTGCTCGATGAGGAGGTCCTCGGTCACCGGGTCGGTCTTGCCGACCTCGGTCACCGCCTCCCGGTGGGCCTCGATGATCCCGGTGTAGACCAGGTCGAGGGCGCCGAGGTGGGCGATGGCGTCGGCGCGCCCCACGTCGTAGTCGTCCCAGGTGCGCTCGGCCACGATCAGGCCCGGGGTGCCGCCCGGCACACCGCCCAGGGCGGAGATGCGCTCGGCGGTGTCGTCCGCCATTTCCCGGACGCGGTCCACCTGGGGATCGAGCATTTCGTGCACCGCGATGAAATGCGGCCCGACGACGTTCCAATGGACATGCTTCAAAGTCAGGGAAAGGTCGTTCAGCGCGTGCAGTCGCAGCCGCAGCAGATCGATGACCTTTCCGCCGTCCTGGGTGCTCAGACCGGGGACCGTGTACTTCGGGGTTTCAGACGTCGACATTCTTTTTCGTCTCCCTTCGCAGGTGGGTTGTGGTCGGTTCGGCCGTCACGGCTACCAGCGGTACCAGCGGCCGCGTCGCCCGCCGGAGGCCGCGGGCCTGACGACGAAGCCGAGAAGCCATACGACGAGAACGACGACCGCGATCCACCAGAGGGCCTTGAGAGCGAAACCCGCGCCGAAAAGAATCAGGGCGAGCAGAAGAACCAGAAGAAGGGGAACCATCAATATCAACCTCCAGCACCTCAAGTGCCCCGCTTCCATTGGGCTACACCTGGGTCTTGAAGGGGCGGAACACGAAAGGGAAGCCGCCGGAGCGGAGGGCGCCGTGGGGCGTCAGAGCCGGACGTACTCCTGGCGGACCGCCGCCGCGAGTTCGGCCATCGCCTCCTCGGCGAGCGGGCGGTCGGCCCGGTCGAGGAGGGCGAGCACGTCGGCCGCGGCCCGGCGGACCGGCTCGGGCACGTCGTCGAGCGCGGCCATGCGGTAGGCGAGGGACCGCCGGGCCGCGCGCTCCTCGGGGGTGACGCCCGCGGGCCCCGAGCGCGGGAAGACGGCGGCCTCGTAGGCGGCGACCTGGATCAGGACGCCGTGCGCGAGGCCCCCGGCGTAACCGCGGGCCCCGGCCTGCCGCCGGGCGGCGGCGAAGGCGGCCAGCGCCCGCCGTCGTGCGACGACCGCGACGAGCGCGCCCGCCGTGGCCGCGCCGGCCGCCGCGAGCAGACCGGCGTGCAGGCCGCCGAACAGGCCGCCGACGAGACCGCCCACGGCCGCCAGGAGGCAGGTCAGCCCACTGGTGAGGAGAGTGAGGGCCCGTGCGGGCGTGAGCGGTGCCATGGCGAGCAGTGTGCCAGCAGCGGGTTCCCGGCCCGCTGCCGGGGCGCCGCCGCTCGCCCGCTCTCGCCGGGCCGCCGCTCCGCCCGTTCCCGGTGGGCCGCCGCTACGGGGCCGCCGCTCCGCCCGTTCCCGGTGGGCCGCCGCTACGGGGCCGCCGTCCCGCCCGTTTCCGGTGGGCCGCTGCTCCGGTCCGTTCCCGGTGGCCGCCGTCCCGCCCGTTCCCGGTGGGTCGCCGTCCCGCCCGATCCGGGTGGGCCGCCGTCCCGCCCGATCCGGGTGGGCCGCTGTCCTGCTCATTCCGGGTAGGCCGCCGCCTCGTCCGTTCCCGGTGGGCCGGCCGGGCCCTCTCGCATGGGGGGACGAGAGGGCCCGTACCGTGGGGCACGGCGGACGGTCCGCGCCGGGGATCAGGACCGGGTGAGGCCGCGCGACGGCAGGCCGAGGGCCGTGCGCATGAGGGTCTCCGTCTGGGCGAGGTCGGCACGGGCCGCTTCGAGGCCCTCCTCCCGTACCAGGCGGCTCAGTTGCCGTGCCTCCTTGTCGAGGACCGACAGCCAGTCCGGCGGGTCCGGGACGCCGTCCGCCACCGCCGAGACGCCGTCCAGGGTGGCGAGCGCGGCGCTGACCTGACCGAGCAGCACCTCGGTCGCCGCCTGCTGGCGCAGCAGCCGCGCCCGGTCCGCCACCGGATGCCCGGCCGCGGCCGTGCGGCACCAGTCGAGGAACCCCTGCGGGCTCCCGTACCGCTCGAAGTGGGGCAGCGCCTCCGTCCGTACGAGGGCGGCCAGTTCCCGCATGGATTCGGCGCCCTCCTCCGGGGTGTCGAAGCCGGGGCGCAGGGGGTGTCCGGTCCGCTCGCCGAGGCGGAAGCCGGACGACGCCTGCCAGGTGTCCATGGGGACGTACAGCGGCTGCACCGTGACCCGGGCGTGGTAGCCGGGGCCGGATTCGCTGTCCTCGCGGACGACCGCACAGGCGATGTGGCCGAGGGGCAGGCGGACCAGGGCGGTGCCGAGGGCCAGCCATTCGCCGGGGAGTTCGGGGACGGCGTAGGCGCGGCCGGCCCGTCTCCAGGATGCTGCTTCGATGTCCGGTGCTCCTTCGGTCGCGCGGACGGCCCCGCCGCCGACGGCGGGACCACCACTGGGTGAGTGGTGCGATGAGCCGGCTGCGGACGACGGGGGTCAGCGGTGCCGGTCCCGGTAGCGCGGTGGACCCGTCCTGACCGGCCCGCACCCGGGTGTCAGGGGATCCGGGGCCGGTGAGCCCGGTGCCGGCCTCTTCGCGGCCGCCGGTGTCGCCGGCCGCGCGGCGCGGCTGCCGTGCCGGTCCGCCGCTCGCTGTCTGATCATTTCGCCGTCCTCTGAACAAGTGGTCCGGCAGGGGCGATGGGACAGAGGTTTCGGCGGAGCCTAGCGGTGCCGCTGGCACATGACAGCGGAGGATTCAGGACAGTCGGACGCGAAGAAGCGCCTGGAACACCCGGGTTCCTCCGTGAATGCGCCCGCGGGCCGGGCGGCCTGACCGGGCCCGTGACATGGAGTGCCGCGTATTGCGTGGCACGACGGGCCGATACGGCACGCTGTGCCGCACCGTTTCCGCCCCGGAGTGCGCCCCGGGCCGTCACCGTCGCGGACACCGGCCCGCCGGTGACCGATGCCGACCTGCCGGTGACTGGTGTCCCGCCGGGCCGGGGCGGACACTGCGCGCATGACCCGTCGAGCGGAGCAAGTCAGCGCCCCGGCCCGGCTCGCCGCCCCGGGCGAGGGCATCAGCCCGGAGGAACTGGCCCTGGCGGCCCGCAACCACGGGCTGCCGCTGGAGGCCTTGCGGCACGACGTCACCCCGCCGGGGCTGCACTACGTACTGACCCACTACGACATCCCGTACGCGGACGACACCACCCCGTGGGAACTGGCCGTCGGCGGCTCGGTACGCCGGCCGTGGCGGCTGACCACCGCGGATCTGCGGGCCTGCCCCTCCGTCACCCACCGGGTGACCATGGAGTGCGCGGGCAACGGCCGGGCGCTGCTCACCCCGCGGCCGGTCAGCCAACCCTGGCTGGTCGAGGCCGTCGGCACCGCCGAGTGGACGGGCGTGCCGCTGCGCCACCTGCTCGCCGAGGCGGGCGTCGCCCCGGGCGCGGTCGACGTCGTCTTCACCGGCGCCGACCACGGCGTCGAGCGCGGCGTCGAACAGGACTACCGGCGCGCCCTCCCGCTGGCCGCCGCCCTCGACGACGACCGCGAGGTCATCGTCGCCCACACGATGAACGGCGCCCCGCTGCCGCCCCAGCACGGCTTCCCGCTGCGCCTGGTGGTGCCGGGCTGGTACGGCATGGCCCATGTGAAGTGGCTGCGGGACATCACCGTCACCGAGACGCCGTTCACCGGGTTCCAGCAGGACGTGGCCTACCGGCTCAGGCAGGACGCCGACGACAAGGGCGAACCGGTCACCGTGATCGAGCCGCGCGCCCTGCTGGTGCCGCCCGGTTTCCCCGACTTCATGTCCCGCATCCGGGTGGTCGCGCCGGGCACCGTACCGCTCCAGGGCCGCGCCTGGTCCGGGCGCGCCCCGGTGACGTCGGTGGAGGTGAGCGCGGACGAGGGCAAGACCTGGCGGCGGGCGCGCCTGGACCCGGACACCGGACACCGCTGGGCCTGGCGCCGCTGGCACGCCGACTGGACCGCCGTACCGGGCAGCCACGTGCTCAGCGCCCGGGCCACCGACGCCGACGGCAACACCCAGCCCCTGCGCCAGCCCTGGAACCGCGGCGGCTTCGCCAACAACCTCGTCCAGCGGGTCCCCGTGCTCTGCACCGACCCCGAGGACACCGGAGCGGGCGCCTGACACCCGGACGCCGCCGCGACCCTAGGAACCTCGGCGCGCTGTCGCTACCCTCCGGCGCATGATTCCCACGGTTGTCTGGGGCACCGGCAACGTGGGCCGCGCGGCCATCCGTGCCGTCGAGGCCCACCCGGCACTCTCGCTCGCCGCCGTGCTCGTCCACTCCACCGCCAAGGTCGGCCGCGACGCGGGCGAACTCGCCGGGCTCGCCCGCCCGCTGGGCGTCCCGGCCACCGACGACACCGACGCCGTACTGGCCGCGGGCCCCCGGGCCGTGGTCTACGCGGCCTCCGGCGACCTGCGTCCCGACGACGCCCTCGCCGACGTCTGCCGGGCACTGCGGGCCGGCGCCGTCGTCGTCACCCCGTCGCTGTACCCGCTCTACGACCAGCGCGGCGCCCCGCCCGAGTTCCGCGATCCGGTGCTCGGCGCGATCGCGCACGGCGGCGGCTCGCTCTTCGTCTCCGGGGTCGACCCGGGCTGGGCCAACGACGTACTGCCCCTGCTGGTCAGCGGGGTCGGTGGCACGGTGGACGCGGTCCGCTGCCAGGAGATCTTCGACTACTCCGCCTACGACCAGGAGGACGCCGTACGGAACCTCATCGGCATGGGGCAGCCGATGGACTTCGAACCGCTGATGCTCGCCCCGTCGATCCCCACCATGGTCTGGGGCGGACAGGTGCGGCTACTGGCCAGGGCGCTCGGCACCGAACTGGACGACATCCGCGAGACGCTGGACCGCCGCGCGCTGGAGAGCACCGTGCGCACCCGCACCATGGGCGAGTTCGCGGCCGGGACCCAGGGCGCGGTGCGGTTCGAGGTACAGGGGATCGTCGGCGGAGAGCCGTTGATCGTCATCGAGCACGTCACCCGCATCCACCCGACCTGCGCGCCGGACTGGCCGCTGCCGCCCGACGGCGGCGACGGAGCGCACCGCGTGATCGTCGAGGGCAGCCCGCGCGTCGAGGTCACCGTCGAGGCCACCGACGAGGGCGGCAACCGGGCCGCGGGCGGCAACGCCACCGCGGTGGGCCGGCTGGTGAACGCCGTCGACTGGCTGGTGGAAGCCGAACCCGGCCTCTACGACGCGCTCGACGTCCCGCTGCGCCCCGCGGCCGGCCGCCTCGGAAGGAAGTGAACGGGCATGCGCATCGACATCCCCGGGGGCCAGGACCCGATCGGCTACGTGTGGGGTGAGATGGTGCCCGGCATCGGCCCGGCCGCGGCGCACCTGTCACTGGCCGTGTACGAGCACACCACCCTGGGCCTGCGCGAGTTCGAGGCCGCGCGGCTGCGGGTCGCGCAGCTCAACGGCTGCCTCTTCTGCCTGGACTGGCGGACCGAACGGGACGGGGAGAAGGTCGGGGAGGGGTTCGCCGAGGCGGTGGCCCAGTGGCGCACCACCGACGCCTTCGACGACCGCACGAGGCTGGCCGCCGAGTACGCGGAGCGGTACGTACTGGACCACCACCGGCTGGACGACGCGTTCTGGACCCGGATGACCGCGCACTACGCCCAGCGCGAGATCGTGGAGCTGAGCATGAGCATCGGTTCCTGGCTGGCGTTCGGCCGGCTCAACCACGTCCTCGGTCTGGACGCGGTGTGCGTGCTGCCCGGCCACCGGGAACCCGTGCCGCGCACTACAGATCCACGTCGATGATCTTTTCGATGTTGCGTTCCGCGAGCGCCGTGATGGTGACGAACGGGTTGACGCTGGTGTTGCCGGGGATCAGCGCGCCGTCGATCACGTACAGGCCCGGATACCCGTGCAGCCGACCGTAGTTGTCGGTGGCCTCGCCCAGCACGGCGCCGCCGAGCGGGTGGTACGTGAGGTGGTCGCCCCAGATCTTGTAGGTGCCGAAGAGGTCGGTCCGGTAGATCGTCCCCTCGGTCGAGTTGATCTTGTCGAAGATGGTCTTCGCCATGTCGATGGACGCCTGCTTCCAGGCCGTCTGCCAGTTCAGCCGGACCGCGCCCGCCGCGGCGTCCCAGCCGAACTCGGCGCGGTGCGGGGTGTCGGTGATCGACAGATAGAACGAGGCGTACGTCTCGATCCCGGTGGGCAGCGGCGCGACCTCGGCGAAGGCACCTCCGGCGGTCCAGTTGTCGATACCGGAACAGGGGATGCTCGACTGGAGCGCGCCGGTCGGGTCCCACAGATGGTTGGCGCGCCCGCACATGACGTTGCCGTTGTCGCCCCAGCCCTTGCCGACCCGGTCGTTCAGGCCGGGCAGCGCGCCGGTCGCCTTCAGCCGGACGAGGAGTTTGCTGGTGCCGACGCTGCCGGCGGCGAAGAACACCCGGCCCGCGGTCACGGTCTTGGTGGCGGTGGTGGCGCCGGTCGTGTCGATCTGCTCGATGACGACGGTGAAGCCGCCGCCCGCCGCCGGGGTCACCGACGTCACCTTGTGCTGCGCCGAGATGGAGACCCGGCCGGTGGCCAGGGCCCGCGCCAGATAGGTCTTCTGCAGCGACTTCTTCCCGTAGTTGTTGCCGTAGAGGATCTCCCCGGCCAGCGCCGACTTCGGGACGGTGCCCGCCGCCTCCTGCTCCATGTAGTCCCAGTCGTAGACGTCGGGGACGAACACGAACGGGAAGCCGGAGCGCTCGGCGTGCTTGCGGCCGACCCGCGCGTACTGGTAGCAGTCGGCGGTCTCGAACCAGTCCGGGTCGACCGTGCCGACGCCGAGCCCGGCGTTGGCCCGCGGATAGTAGGTGCCGTACATGTCGTCGGCGTTCACCGTCGGCAGGATGCCGCCGAAGTTCTCGCGCTTGGGCGTCACCGCCATGCCGCCGTTGACCAGGGAGCCGCCGCCGACACCCCGGCCCTGGTAGACGGTGATCTCGCCCATCTCCTCGGCGTCCAGGACCCCGGTGTAGCGGGGCACGTCCCGGTCGATCGGGAAGCCGAGGAAGTTGCTCAGCGGCTGCTTCGTCCTGGTGCGCAGCCAGTAGGACCGGTAGTCGGGGCTGGTGGTGTTGGCGAAGATCTTGCCGTCCGTGCCCGGGGTGTCCCAGGCCATGCCCATCTCGGCCATGTGGACGTCGACACCCGCCTGGGCGAGCCGCAGCGCGGCGACGGAACCGCCGTAGCCGGTGCCGACGATCAGTACGGGGACACGGGCCCCGTCGGCGATCGGGCCGGCCGCCGCGGCGGCCGTGCGCGGTGCCGCCGCGGCCCGCCCGGCGAGGGCCACGGTGCCGGCTAACGAGCCCGTCCCGGCGATGAACCTGCGACGGGAGACCCCTTTGGGACTTCTGGGGGCGGGGGTGGTCTGGCGCATGCGAGGTTCCTCACTCTCGTTGAGTGGAACCAGGTTCTAGCGCGGCCGACTGGCCAGTCACTACATACCTGAGGGTAACTTCAGTCGCGCTGCTCCCCCTGGAGTACCCCGGCGCGACAGCCCGGCAGGCGCGCCCGAGGGTGGGAGGATGACAGAGGAGAGCACCGTACTGACCGGCGAGGCACCGCCGCCGGTCCGCGACTGGCCCGCGCACGACCTGGACGGGACGCAATTCGACCCGGTACTCGCTGAGTTGATGCGCGAGGGCCCCCTCACCCGGATCCGCCTCCCGCACGGCGAGGGATGGGCCTGGCTGGCCACCCGCCACGAGGACGTGAAGGCGATCACCAACGACCCGCGCTTCAGCCGCCGTGAGGTCGTCGGCCGTCAGGTCACCCGGCTCGCGCCGCACTTCAAGCCGAAGCCCGGCTCACTCGCCTTCGCCGACCAGCCCGACCACAACCGGCTGCGCCGCGCGGTCGCCGGCGCCTACACCGTCGGCGCCATGAAGCGGCTGCGGCCCCGCGCGCAGCGGATGCTCGACGAGCTGGTCGACGCCGTGCTGCGGGACGGCCCCCCGGCCGACCTGATCGAACGCGTCCTGGAGCCCTTCCCGATCGCTGTCGTCTGCGAGGTCATGGGCGTACCCGCCGCCGACCGCGGGCGGCTGCACGCCTGGACCCGGCAGATCATCTCCACGTCGGGCGGCGCCGAGGCCGCCGAACGCGCCAAGGCCGGCATGTACGACTGGATCACCCGGGCCGTCCGCGACCGCCGCGGCGGCAACGGCACCGACGTGCTGTCCCTGCTCGGCGCCGCCGTGGGCCGCGGCGACATCGGCGAGGAAGAGGCGATCGGCCTCGCGGGCCCGCTCCAGATCGGCGGCGAGGCCGTCACCCACAACTGCGGGCAGATGCTCTACCTGCTGCTCACCCGCACCGATCTGCTCCAGCGGCTGCGCGACCGGCCCGAGCTGCGGCCCGCGGCCATCGAGGAACTGCTGCGCTGGCTGCCGCACCGCACCGCCGTGGGCCTGGCCCGGATCGCCCTGGAAGACGTCGGGATCCGCGGCGTCCGCATCAGCGCGGGCGACCCCGTGTACGTCTCCTACCTCGCCGCCAACCGGGACCCGGAGGTCTTCGCACACCCCGACCGGATCGACATCGACCGCGACCCCGGCGGCCATCTCGCCTTCGGCAACGGGCCGCACCACTGCACGGGCGTCACCCTGGCCCGGATGCAGACCGAGCTGCTGATCGACACCCTGCTCGACCGGATGCCCGGACTGTGCCTGGCCGTACCCGCCGAGCAGGTGCCCTGGCGGCGGCGCACGATGATCCGCGGACCGCAGGCGCTGCCGGTCGTCTGGTGACGGCCGGCAGCGCGTACGGGAGCCCGGGGGCGGGGGATCAGGCGGTGTGCAGGGTGAGCCCGTAACGGCTGAGGATCTCGTTGATGGGCTGGTACCAGGTCTCGCCGCCGCTGGTGCAGTTGCCCCAGCCGCCGGAGGTGACGCCCTGGGCCTGGTCACCGCTGATGAAGGAGCCGCCCGAGTCGCCGGGCTCGGCGCAGACGCTGGTCTTCGTCATCTGGTGCACGGCGCCCTGGCTGTAGTTGACCGTCTCGTTCTTGGCGAGGACGGTGCCGCAGTGCCAGTGCGACGTGGAGCCCGAGCGGCAGATGGAGGCGCCGATGGGCGCCTCGCCCGAGCCGCGCACGAGCTGGTCGGAGACGGTGCCCCAGCCAAGCACGACCGGTACGGTCCACCAGCCGCTGCCGACGTTGACCCAGGCGTAGTCGTTGTCGGGGAACGACGAGCCCTGGAAGTTGCCGATGTAGCTGCCGTCCCAGCCGCTGACACTCCCGCCGGCCGAGCCGCAGTGCCCGGCGGTGACGAAACCGCCGTACACCGAGAAGCCGATGGAACAGCGGACGTTGCCCGTGTAGTACGGGTCGCCGCCGACCGTGCCCGCCGCGAAGGTCTGCGGCGCCTGGCTCGTCTCCTCGACGGTCACGGGGCCGGCGTCGCGTGCCTGGGCCAGAAAGGCGCGGACATCGTTGTCATCCTTGTGCGCGGCGACCACGTTCACGACCACGGTGCTGCTCTCGGGGTCGACGCGCCAGCTTCCTATGCCGGCGGGGGCGTCGAGGCCGTCGAGCCGCTCGACCGTCGCGTCCAGCTGCTTCTGGCTGTGCTCGACGAGCTTGACGTCGGCGCCCGTCGCCGCCACGGCCGCCTTGCGCGAGGCGTCGGTCACGGCGACGGTGAGCGTGCCGCTCTTGGCCTCGTACCACGAGCCGCCGTAGGCGCTGCCCGCCGCGCGCCGGGCGGACTTGTCGACGGCCCGCGCCTTCGTCTCGGACTTCAGCCGCGCGGCGGCCTCGCTCCTGGACAGGCCGAGGTCGTGCTGCATGGCGGTCAGCAGGCCCGCGGAGGCGGGCTCCTTCGCGGCGGTGCCGGTCGCGGGGGTGTCGGCCGCGGACGCCTGGGTGCCGACACCGGCGGCCACGGTGCTCAGCAGCAGGGCCGCCGAGAGGGCGGCGCGCAGAACGGACTTGCGTCTCAAGGGAGTTGCCTTTCGTCGTTCCGGACGTGGGGGAGGAGCGGAAGGGCATGATGAGAGCGCTCTCAGTGCGTGCGCCGATGAGAATAGCCGTCCGCGGTATGCAGGTCTATGCCAAAGTCAGCACGGGTTGACAGCGGGCACGGAGCGGCGGGTCACGGGCGCGGACCGGGGAACCGCGGGCACGGAGCGGCGGGCCGCGGGCACGGGACCGGGGAACCGCGGGCACGGAGCGGCGGGTCACGGGCACGGGACCGGGGAACCGCGGGCGCGGACCTGGGAACCGCGGGCACGGAGCGGCGGACGCCGGGGGCACATGTGACGGGCGCGGCCGACACCTCTCGTGTCGGC
>NZ_JBHWHV010000087.1:17598-32601 GCF_042732375.1 Streptomyces sp. NPDC059785 | reverse complement strand
GACCAGTTCCGGAACTGGTCCCCCCACCGCCTGCCGCCGACGGGCCGTCAGACGAGGGCCTCCTCCCGCTGCACCGCCTCGATGTCGTCCCTGACCCGCACGCTCCGCAGCGTCAGCGCCGCCAGGACCCCCGCCGCCACCAGGATCAGCGCCCCGGCGACCGCCGCCGCCTGCATGCCGCTGGTGAACGCCTCGCGGGCGGCGGCCGCCAGGGCGTCCCCCGCGCGCCCCGGCAGCTGCCCGGCCACGGCCAGCGCGCCGCCGAGGGTCTCGTGGGCCGCGTCGGGTGCGCCGGCCGGGATGTCGTGGCGGTAGACCGCGGTGCCGATGGAGCCGAGCGCCGCCATGCCGAGGGCGCCGCCGAACTCCTGGCCCGTCTCCAGCAGGGAGGACGCGGCGCCCGCCTTCTCGACGGGGGCGGAGCTGAGCCCGAGGTCCGTCATCTGCGACATGACGGTGACGATGCCGGAGGCCAGCACGCCCGCCCCGGCGAGCACCAGCCACAGCGAGTCCGTACCGGCGAGGGCGAGGAGGCCGTAGCCCGCGGCGGCGACGGCGAAGCCCGCGGCGACGACGGTCGCGCGGTTCACGCCACGCTGCACCAGCACCGCCGCGACCGGAGCGGCGACGCCGATCAGCACGGAGGGCAGCAGCGACCACAGCGCCGCCTCCATCGCGCTCTTGCCGAGGACGGACTGGAGGTACTGGGTGGTGAAGAACGCCGAGCCCATCATCGCCAGCGCCGCGATCAGGTTGAGGACGACGGCGGGCGCGAAGCCGCGGCCGCGGAAGAGCGCGGGGGAGATGAGCGGGGAGGCGGTGGTGCGCTGGCGGTGGACGAAGAGGGCGGCGAAGACCAGGCCGACGGCCACCGACAGGACGTACTCCAGGTGCCAGCCCTCGGACGGGATCTCCTTGAGGCCGTAGATGACGGGCAGGACGGCGGCCATCGACAGGGGCACGCTCAGCAGGTCGAAGCGGCCGGGCTCGGGGTTCTTGGACTCAGGGAGCAGGAACGGGCCGAGGACCAGCAGCAGCGCCATCGCCGGCAGGTTGACCAGGAAGACCGAGCCCCACCAGAAGTACTGCACGAGGACACCGCTCAGCACCGAGCCGAGCGCGATGCCGCCGGTCATGACGCCGGACCACAGGCCGATCGCCTTCGCGCGCTGGCCGGGGTCGGTGAACATCGTGCGGACGATCGCCATGGTCGAGGGCATCAGGGTCGCGCCGCCGATGCCGAGGACCGCGCGGGCGGCGATCAGGGTCTCGGCGCTGTCGGCGTACGCGGCGACCAGGGAGGCCGCGCCGAAGGCGGCGGCGCCGAACAGCAGCAGTCTGCGGCGGCCGACGCGGTCGCCGAGCGAGCCCATCGTCATCAGCAGGCCCGCGAGCACGAAGCCGTAGATGTCGAAGATCCAGAGCTGCTGAGTGCCGCTCGGTTCCAGGTCCGCGCTGATCGAGGGGATCGCGAAGTACAGGACGGAGACGTCCATGGAGACAAGGAGCAGCGGAAGCATCAGCACGCCGAGGGCGGTCCACTCACGGCGTCCGGCCCGGGTCCCGGACGGTGCCGGGGACGCGGGGGTCGTGCTCGTCGGATTCGTCATGCGGAGCAATGTACGGCTGTCTTATACGCTTGTCTAGTACGTGCGTGTGGGACGTACGTGTGGGACATATGTGTGGGACATATGTGTGGGACGCGCGTATGGGACGTTTGTCTGGATCGGCGCTACGCTGACCCGCATGGGACACCGCGAAGATCTGCTCGAAGGCGCCAAGCGCTGCCTGCTGGAGAAGGGGTTCGTGCGCACCACGGCGCGCGACGTCGTCAAGGAGTCGGGGACCAACCTCGCGTCCATCGGCTACCACTACGGGTCCAAGGACAGGCTGCTCGCGGAGGCGTACGTCGACCTGATCGCCACCGTGGGGGACACCTTCGACGCGTTCACGGGGGAGGACGCGGCGGGGGAGCCGGGCTCGCTCGAACGGTTCCAGGGGGTCTGGGAGAACATCACCAGATCCCTCGTCGAGGCCCGCCCGATCTGGATGCTCACCTTCGAGATGATCACGATCTCGGACCGGCTGCCGGAGGTCCGCGACTTCCTCGCGAAGTCGCAGGACGAGGGGCGGCGCGGGCTCATGCCCATGTTCCTCGGCGGCGCGGAGCCGGAGCTCGGCGACCCGTCGCTCCGCGCGCTCGGCGGCTTCTACCAGACGCTGCTCAACGGCCTGACCGTGCAGTGGCTCTTCGACCAGGAGTCGGCGACGACCGCGGAACAGCTCACCGAGGGACTGCGGCAGGTGATGGCGGCGGCGAAACCCCAGGACACGGAGGCGGCGAAGCCGCAGGAGTGACGCGCCACCGGGTACGTCACAGCCGCGCGCTCTTCAGCACCATGTGCAGCAGCAGCCGGTCCTCGCCGTCGTCCAGGTCCAGGCCGGTGAGCTGTTCGACCCGGGAGAGGCGGTAGTAGAGGGTCTGGCGGTGGATGCCCAGCTCCGCCGCCGTGCGTCCGGCCTGGCCCGCGCGGTCCAGGAACACCTCGGCGGTGCGGGCGAGTTCGCGGTGCGCCGGGGCCAGCAGGGCACCGACGGCCGGGTCCCGGGCGGCCAGTGGGGGCAGCGCCGTCAGCAGCCGGTACGGGCCGATCGACGCCCACTCGGCGACCGGCCCGAGGCGGGGCTCGGCCAGCGCGGCGCGGGCGGCGGCCGACGCCTCCTGCCAGCCGGCGCCCAGCTCGGCGAGGCCGGTCCGGCCCGCGGCTACCCCGGCCGCGACCGCCCCGCCACCCTCCGCCGCACCGCTGCCTTTCATCGCGCCGCTGCCTTTCGCCGTACCGCCGCCCTCCGCCGCCTCCCGTGCCTCCCGTACGAAGCGCGTGGCCGCCGTGAGCGCCGGGCCCGGTACGTCCACCGCGCGCAGCCGCACCAGCAGCGCCAGGCTCTGCCCGGTCGCGCCCCACGGCACCGTGCACAGCGCGGACGCCCCCGGCACCGTACGCACGGACGGGGCGTCGTCCGGGTCGGCCGAGGGCCAGGGGGCGACGCAGACGACGGTGTGCGGGCCGTCCGCGCGGGGGCCGAGGGCGGTGCGCAGCTCGGCCACCGCCATGTCGCGCTGCCAGCCGCGCTCGGCGGTGAGCACCGCCCGCAGCTCGCGGGTCAGATCGGCGCCCGCCTGCGCCTCGTCGCCGAGCAGCGCCCCGATCCGGTGGGTGACCTCCATGGCGGCCGAGAGCTGCGCCGCGGAGGGACCCGGGTCGTCGTCCAGGAGCCAGACGTAGCCGAGGACCACGCCCCGGTGGCGTACGGGGAGGCAGATCCGGCCCCGGTAGACCCCGGCCTCCGGGGTGGGCGGGATGCGGACGGGGCCCTTGGCACGGGCGATGCCGAACCCCTCGAACCAGGCGCGGACCTCGGACGTCGAGCGCCGGGTCAGGATCGAGCGGGTACGGACGGGGTCGAGGGAGGCCTCGTCGAAGTCGCGCTCGCTGTCGTAGGCGCCGAAGGCGATCAGTTCGAAGTCACGGTTCTCCAGCGTCGCGGGGGCGCCGAGGAGGGCCGAGATCTCGTCGACCAGCTCCTGGTAGTCGCCGCGTCCCGCCACTCTGCCCACAGTGGAATCACCCGTCACATGGACATTCTCCCCCATCGCACATCCGTCCTCATACATCTGTCTGAGATCCAGGGCACGGATGCGTGACGTCTGTCGATGGCCGACGATCGGGGTAATCCTTAGGTTTCACGGTGGTTCTCCGTGCCGTACCGGGACATTCGTGTCCCATGGTCCGGCCGTCCGTACTTTCCGTGGAGGTGCCCCGTGCTGGGTCCCGTGATTCTCGCCGCGTCGCGCAGCGACCGGATGCGTCGCTTCGTGTCGGCGGCCCCCGGCACGAAGCAGGTCGTCGCCCGCTTCATCGCGGGCGAGTCCGTCGAGCAGGTCGTGCCGGTCGTCCGGCAGGCCGCCGCGAACGGGCTCGACGTCACCCTCGACGTCGTCGGCGAGGACATCACCACCCGCGAGCAGGCCGCCGCCGCCCGGGACGCCTACCTGGAGCTGATCGAGCACCTCAAGGGCCTCGGCCTGGGCACCGGCGCCGAGATGTCCGTGAAGCTCAGCATGTTCGGCCAAGCGCTGGACGGGGGCCACGAGTTGGCGCTCGCCAATGTCCGCCCGGTCGTCGAGGCCGCCGCCGCCATCGGCACCACGGTCACCCTGGACGCCGAGGACCACACCACCCTCGACTCGATGTTCGCCATCCACGAGGAGCTGCGGAAGGACTTCCCGGAGACCGGCTGCGTGATCCAGGCGTACCTGTTCCGCACGGAGGCGGACGCCCGCCGCCTCGCCGCCGCCGGCAGCCGCGTCCGCATCGTCAAGGGCGCGTACAAGGAGCCGGCCGAGGTCGCGTACCAGGACAAGGCCGAGATCGACAAGGCGTACGTCCGGGTGCTGCGCATCCTCATGGAGGGCGACGGCTACCCGATGATCGGCTCCCACGACCCGCGCCTGATCTCCATCGCCCAGGAACTCGCCCGGCGCGCCGGGCGCAAGCTGGACGAGTACGAGTTCCAGATGCTGTACGGCATCCGCGGCGAGGAGCACCTGCGCCTCGCCGCCGAGGGCCACCGCATGCGCGTGTACACCGCCTACGGCACCGACTGGTACGGCTACTTCATGCGGCGTCTGGCCGAGAAGCCGGCCAACCTGCTGTTCTTCATCCGAAGCGTGATCACCCATGACTGATTCGACGAGGCCGGGCTGCGGCATCGGCCGGGGGTCCGGGGGTTGTCCCCCGGGATGGCACAGCATGCGCCGCCTGGCCGAGAAGCCGGCCAACCTGCTCTTCTTCGCCCGCTCGATCCTCACCAAGGGCTGAACCGAACCACCGCTCATTAAGGAGTTACGGAAACCATGGACGCTGTCACCCAGGTCCCCACCCCCGTCAACGAGCCGGTGCACGGCTACGCCCCCGGCTCCGCGGAGCGGGCCCGTCTGGAAGCCAAGCTCAAGGAGCTGGCCGAGAACCCGATCGAGCTGCCGATGACCATCGGCGGTGAGAAGCGGCTCGGCGGCGGCGAGCGCTTCGACGTCGTGCAGCCGCACAACCACAAGGCCGTCATCGGCACCGGCGCGCACGCCACCCAGCAGGACGCGCAGGACGCCATCGACGCAGCCCTGGCCGCGGCCCCGGCCTGGCGCGCGATGTCCTTCGACGACCGCGCCGCGATCATCCTGCGCGCCGCCGAGCTGCTGTCGGGCCCGTGGCGCGAGACGCTGGCCGCCTCCACCATGCTCGGCCAGTCCAAGACCGCCCAGCAGGCCGAGATCGACACCCCCTGCGAGCTCATCGACTTCTGGCGCTTCAACGTCAAGTACGCCCGCGACCTGCTCGCCCAGCAGCCCCCGGCCAACTCCCCGGGTGTCTGGAACCGTCTCGACCACCGCCCGCTCGAAGGCTTCGTCTACGCGATCACGCCGTTCAACTTCACGGCGATCGCGGCCAACCTGCCGACCGCGCCCGCGCTCATGGGCAACGTCGTGGTGTGGAAGCCGTCCCCGACGCAGACCCACGCCGCCGTGCTGATGATGCGGCTCCTCGAAGAGGCCGGGCTGCCCAAGGGCGTCATCAACCTCGTCACCGGCGACGGCATCGAGGTCTCCAAGGTCGCCCTCGAGCACCGCGACCTCGCGGGCATCCACTTCACCGGCTCGACCAAGACCTTCCAGCACCTGTGGAAGACGGTCGGCAACAACATCGAGAAGTACCGCACCTACCCGCGCCTGGTCGGCGAGACCGGCGGCAAGGACTTCCTCGTCGCGCACCCGAGCGCCGACCGCGCCGTGCTGAAGACCGCCCTGACCCGCGGTGCCTTCGAGTACCAGGGCCAGAAGTGCTCCGCGACCTCCCGCGCGTACATCCCGGCCTCCATCTGGAACTCCGGCTTCAAGGAGGAGTTCGCGGCCGAGACCGACGGCCTGACCATGGGTGACGTCACCGACCTGTCGCACTTCCTCGGCGCCCTCATCGACGAGCGCGCGTTCGCCAAGAACAAGGCGGCCATCGACCGTGCCAAGGCGGACGACGCCTGCACGATCGTCGCGGGCGGCACCTACGACGACTCGGTCGGTTACTTCGTCCGCCCGACCGTCGTCGAGTGCTCCGACCCCGAGAACGAGGTCTTCAAGACCGAGTACTTCGGCCCGTTCCTCGCCGTGCACGTGTACGACGACAGCACGGCCGAGAAGTACGACGAGATGCTGGCCCAGATGGAGTCGGCCTCGGACTACGCGCTCACCGGCTCGGTCGTCGCGGGCGACCGCGCCGCCGCCGCGTACACGATGGAGAAGCTGCGCTACGCCGCGGGCAACTTCTACATCAACGACAAGTCGACCGGCGCCGTCGTCGGCCAGCAGCCCTTCGGCGGCGGCCGTGCCTCCGGCACCAACGACAAGGCCGGCGCCCCGCAGAACCTGATGCGGTGGACCCTGACCCGCTCCATCAAGGAAGCGCTGGTCCCGCCGACCGACTACACGTACCCGCACATGGGCTGACGCCCACGGGTCGCACGCACAGGGCCGGGAAGCCGCGGTTGGGGCGGCTTCCCGGCCCATGTGTGTCCGGCCCATGTGTGTCCGGCCCATGTGTGTCCGGCCCATGTGTGTCCGGCCCATGTGTGTCCGGCCCATGTGTGTCCGGCCCATGTGTGTCCGGTCCATGTACGTCCGGTCATGTGCGTGCGGCCCATTCGGGAGGCCGCGATCCGCCTCGCGCCCGCGATACTCGATGCCATGACCACCCGTCTGCGCACCGCCCACACCGCCGACCTGGATCCCGCCGAACTCCGCGCCGTCCGCGCCCTGCTGGACGACGCCTTCGAGGGCGACTTCAGCGACGCCGACTTCGGCCACGGGCTCGGCGGCATCCACGCCCTGGTCCACGACGGACGGGGCCTGGCCGCCCACGGCTCCGTGATCCAGCGGCGGGTCCTGCACCGGGGACGTTCACTGCGCGTCGGTTACGTCGAGGCGGTGGGCGTCCGCGCCGACGTGCGCCGCACCGGGCTCGGCGGGCAGGTCATGGCGGTCCTGGAGCGGATCATCGACGGCGCGTACGACCTGGGCGCGCTCTCCGCGAGCGACGAGGGCGCCCGGCTCTACGCCGCCCGCGGCTGGCGGGTCTGGCCCGGCACCATCCACGTACTCGGCCCCGAGGGCGTGGTCCGCCTCCCGGACGAGGAGGGCTCGCTCTTCGTGCGCCCCGCCGCCGCGGGCCCGCTCGACCCGGAGCACGGACTGATCCTCGACTGGCGCGATGGAGATATTACCTGACGGTACGTCAGTCAAGGTGGTCCGCCGTGGCGCCGCGCACGATCATCTTCCCCGTGTTGCCGCCGCGCAGCATCGACAGGAACGCCTCCACGATCCGCCCGAAACCGTCGACCACCGTCTCGTCCAGCAGAAGCCGCCCCGACCGGATGTGCGGGACGGCGAACTCCTCCAGCTCGTCCTGGAGCCCCAGGTGGTTGCGGACCAGGAACCCCTCGATGCGCAGGCTCTTCTCCACGACCAGTGCGTGGTCGAACGGGGTCGGCGGCATCCGGACGGCGTTGTACTGGCCGACCGTCCCGACCCGCACCACCCGGCCGAACTCGCGCAGGGCGCCGATCGCCGCGCCGAGCTGCTCCCCGCCGACGTTGTCGACGCACACGTCGATGCCGCCGGGCGCCGCCTCCGCCAGCAGACCGGCCACCGGTCCCGCGCGGTAGTCGAACGCCGCGTCGTAGCCGATCCGTTCCGTCAGGTACGCCACCTTGGCCGCGCCGCCCGCGCTCCCCACCAGCCGCCCCGCGCCCAGCAGCCGGGCCAGCCGCCCGGTCGCCGTGCCGACCCCGCCCGCGGCGGCCGACACGAACAGGTCCTCGCCCTCCCGCAGCCGGGCGACCCGGGTGAGCCCGGCGTACGCGGTCAGGCCCGTGCCGCCGAGGATGCCCAGGTACGCGGAGAGGGGCACGCCCTCGTGCCGGGCGACGGATCTGGTCTCCTCCGGGCGGACCACCGCGTGGGTGCGCCAGCCCCGCCGGTGGAAGACGATCTCGCCCTCGCGCAGCGCGGGCGTCCTGGACTCGGTCACGCGCCCGAGCGCGCGGCCCTCCAGCGGGGCGCCGAGCGCGAAGTCGCCGTCCATCATCTCGCGGTGGTAGGGGTCGACCGACCAGTACAGGTTCTCCACGAGGGCGGTGCCCGGCTCCGGGTCGGGCACGCGGGACTCGGCGAAGCGGAAGTGGTCGGCGGTGGGGAAGCCGGTGGGGCGGGCGGTCTGCTGCACGGTGAGCGCGATGTCGGTCATGGCGTGGACGGTAGAAGGGGACGGGCCCGGCGCGGCAGCGGTCGCGGCTCATGCAACGATCCCGTCCATGAGCCGCTCTCATGGAAACGGGGAAGCGGCGAGCGCGAGCAGCAGTCGGGAGCCTCGATGACCACCGCCGATCTCGGTCCGCAGGAGCTGCGGATCATCGTCGCCGTCGCCCGCGAGGGCGGCTTCTCGGCGGCGGCCGCGACGCTCGGCACGACCCAGCCGGCCGTCTCGCACGCGGTGCGCGGCATCGAGCGCAAGGTGGGCGTCGTGCTCTTCGAGCGGGGACGGCACGGGGCGCGTCCCACGGCGGCGGGGGAGCGGGCCGCCGCGCACGCGCGGCGGGTGCTGCGGATGCTGGACGTGCTCGTCGCGGAGGCCCGGGGCGCCGGGGCGGGCCCGGACGGCGGCGACACGGTGGCCGGACCGCTGCGCATCGCCGCCTTCCGCAGCGCCGCCCTGCACCTGCTGCCGCCCGCCCTGGAACGCCTGGCCGCCCGCCATCCCGGGGTCGAGCCGACGGTGCGCGTGGTGCGCGAGGTGGGGCCCGGCACCGCGGGCGAGGTGGCGCGGGGCGCGGCGGACATCGGCATCGCCACCCTCGGCACCACCTCGCCGGTACCGCCCGGACTCGTCGGCGACGTCCTCCTGGAGGAGCCGTACGCACTGGTCCACCCGGCGGGCCACCCCGACCCGCGCACGCTTCCGCTGGTCGACTTCAGAGAGAACTGCACGTCGTACACGCGTGCCTGGTGGGCCGCGCAGGACTGGATCCCGTGCGCGACGGTGCGGGCCGAGGACGACGGAGCGGTGCTCTCCATGGTGAGCAGCGGCCTCGGCATGGCGATCATGCCGTCGCTCTCCCTGACGGGCGCGCCGCCCGCCGTCGCGGTCACCGACCTCGGCGCGGACCGCCCCACCCGCTCCGTCGGTTACGTGACCACCCCCGAGCTGGCCGCCACCACCGCCGTCCGCGCACTGATCAGGGAGCTGAGGGCGCTGCGTCCGCGTCCGGAGTGACCCAGGCAACGGCCGTTCGGGGCCCTCGGCCGCTTCGGCGTTCGCGCAGGTCAGAGCGGTGTGACCCAAGTCGCCGTCTCAGATAGTAGGAAGTCCGAGTAATTGTGGAGACAGATGCTCCGTCCTCGCCTACTTTTGTAGGAGCCGAACGTCTCGCTCGATCAAGCGAATGGCGGCCGTGAGCCGGGCCCCGTGCAGGCAACCCCTGCGGCACCGCTCCCCGCCCCTCCGGCGTCTCGTAATCCCTCATCGCATGTCCGGTGCTCGCTGCCGGAGGCAAGGAGTCGATTCACCATGGCCGAGACGACCGTCCGCCGCCGAGTCCGCCACGTTTCCCGCACCAGCGAATCCGACCGCAAGAACGCCGCAGCGGCGCTCCAGCGCGCCCTCGACCGCCGGGACAACGGCGGTGAGACGGGTCACTGAGACCCGCCCGCTCCGGCCCCGCCGAACGACAGGGCCGACCGGCCCGAGCGCCGCGGAAGGTGTTAGCTCCCGCGCCGCACCTCGAAGTAATCGATACGCCGTCCGCTCTGGGCGAGCGCGGACACCTTGAGCCGCGGCGCCGTACCGCTCTCCGCCTCCACCGAGAGGAAGGAGAAGCCGGTGTAGCGCACGCGCGACCACTCGACGGTGTCGCGGTTCTTCTCCCGCGCCTTCGTCCAGTGGAAGGTCCCGACCGGCTCGTGGGCCGAGACGTGGCCCTCGTAGCTGTCCTCGACGCCGTCCGGGAAGGAGTACAGCTCCTTCCCGGCGCCGCCCGCGGTCACGTACACGATCCCGTCCCGGGTGGGATCGGTCGACGCGCCGACCGGGACCGCCCGGCCCACCGAGCCGTTCTGGACGGCGTCCGTCCGCTCGTACACGTGGTTGTGCCCGTTGATCACCAGGTCGACCTGGTGCTTGGTGAAGAGGGGCAGCCAGGCGTCGCGCACGCCGCCGTCGGAGGCGTGCGTCGACGTCGAGTAGGCGCAGTGGTGGAAGAAGACGACGACGAAGTCCACGCCGTCCGCCGCGCGCAGCTCGCCGAGCCGCCGGTCCAGCCACTTCGTCTGCCGGCCGTCCGTGCAGCCGAAGTTGGCGGGTATCTCGTACGAGACGTCGTTCGCGTCGAGCGCGACGACGCCGACATTGCCGTAGACGAAGGAGTAGACCCCGGGCGCGTTCTCCGGGTCGAAGCCGTTCGACGGCAGGGACCAGCGCGCCGACTGGCCCCCGTAACCGTTCGGCGAGTACCAGGCCTCCATGTCGTGGTTGCCGGTCGTCACCATCCACGGTACGGAGCTAGCGACCGACTCGGTCTGCGCCAGGAACTGGTCCCAGACCCGGGCGTCATAGGTGTCGGAGTCCTCGCCGTGCCCCGTGGAGTCCGCGTAGCACAGGTCGCCCGCGTGCAGGTGGAAGGCCGGGTTCTGGCCCAGGATCACCTGGTCGTTGGCGAGCGCGTCGTAGCTCACGCCCTGGTCGCCGAAGGCGGTGAAGGTGAACGTCCCGGCACGGGCGGGCGCCGTACGGAACGAGCTGACCGTCGACATCCGCTCGGCCGACGCCGGGTCGAAGCCCTCGTGCCCGACGCCGTAGTAGTACGTCGTGTCCGGCCGCAGATGGTCGAGGGCCGCGTGCAGGTAGTACTGGTCGACCGCCGGGAGCCGCTTCGACAGCGACGGCGTGTGCAGGTCACGGACCTCGGCCTCGATCCGGCGGCTCAGCTCCCACGGCTTCAACCCCACCCGCACGTACGGCTTGCGCACCGCGAACGGCACCTGCCAGGAGATCCGCATCTGCGTCTTCGGATCGGCGCCGAACGCGAGCCGGCGGCCGAAGGGGGCCACGACCGAGCCGGGCACGACACCGGTGGCAGGCCGGGACGCGGGCACCGAGGCCGACCGGGAGGGAGCGGCCGCGGGCCCTTGCGATCCCGAGCAGCCGGCCAGCAGACCGCCGCCCGCCAGGGCGCCCCCGGTCACCAGGGCGCGGCGCCGGGACAGCTTCGACCGCAGGTACTCGTGCTGCTCCGCCATGCTCATACGGCGCGCGAGCCGCTCCGGAATGCCGACGTCAGGGGTGTCCATGGAGGTGAACTTCCCAGCAACCGCCCACGTTCGTCATAAGCGGAGGTGAACGGCGGCCGACGAACTGCCCCACCCCCGGGCCCGTCCGGGCGGCCTGTCCGGATGACGGACACCGCGTGTCATCACCTGGGACAGGGAGTACGGTGCTGCGTATGTCGGTTAGCTCTCGCATCCTCAATCTCGCAGTGATTCCCGGTGACGGCATCGGCCAGGAGGTCGTGGCCCAGGGACTGAAGGTCCTCTCCGCCGTCCTCCCGCAGGATGTGAAGCTGGAGACCAAGGAGTTCGACTTCGGCGCCCGGCGCTACCACGCCACCGGCGAGACCCTCACCGACGCCGACCTCGACGCGCTCAAGCAGCACGACGCCATCCTGCTCGGCGCGATCGGCGACCCCTCGGTCCCGTCCGGCGTCCTGGAGCGCGGCTTCCTGCTCAAGCTCCGCTTCGCCTTCGACCACCACGTGAACCTGCGTCCGTCGAAGCTGCTCCCGGGCGTCGAGACCCCGCTGGCCGGCCAGCCGGAGATCGATTTCGTCGTCGTGCGCGAGGGCACCGAGGGCCCGTACACGGGCAACGGCGGCACCATCCGCAAGGGCACCGAGCACGAGGTCGCCACCGAGGTCTCCGTGAACACGGCCTTCGGCGTCGAGCGCGTCGTCCGCGACGCCTTCGCCCGCGCCCAGGCCCGCCCCCGCAAGAAGCTCGCGCTGATCCACAAGAACAACGTGCTGACCTTCGCGGGCCACCTGTGGACGAACATCTTCAACAAGGTCGCCGCCGAGTTCCCCGACGTCACCACCGAGTACATGCACGTGGACGCGGCGACGATCTACCTCGTCACGCAGCCCGAGCGGTTCGACGTCATCGTCACCGACAACCTCTTCGGCGACATCATCACCGACCTCGCCGCGGCCGTCTCCGGCGGCATCGGCGTCGCGGCCTCCGGCAACATCAACCCGTCCGGAGAGTTCCCGTCCATGTTCGAGCCCGTCCACGGCTCGGCCCCGGACATCGCCGGGCAGGGCAAGGCCGACCCCAGCGCCACCGTCCTGTCCGTCGCCCTCCTGCTGCGCCACCTCGGCTACGACACCGAGGCCGCCCGCATCGAGGACGCCGTCTCCGCCGACCTGGCGGAGCGGGTCGGCAAGCCGGCCCGCTCCACGGACGAGATCGGCGACGCGCTCGCCGTACGAGTAGCCGGCTGACCCGCCGCGCCGCTCCACCTCTCAAGCAGCCGCCGGGTCGCATGCGCACCCGGCGGCTTCTCTTATGCCCTCGCCGGGTGCCACCATCAACCCCTGGGCAATAAATGGGCCGCATTCACACCGTTTAAGTCCACAGCTCCCTTCGCGCGATAATCGAACGCGGAGCCGCGGAACGATGGAATGCTCGGACGTCCTAGCACTGGCCACTGGCAGTACAGGCGTGAGCGCGGCCCGTCACACACAACCGGTGAAGGACAACCACTCATGACGACGCCCACGATCGAGCTCAAGCCCTCGGCCTCCCCGCTCTCCGACGCGGAGCGCCAGGCGATACTGGCCAACCCCGGATTCGGCCGCCACTTCACCGACCACATGGTGACCATCAAGTGGACCGAGGGCCGCGGCTGGCACGACGGCCAGCTCGTCCCGTACGGGCCGCTCTCGCTGGACCCGGCGAACATGACCCTGCACTACGCGCAGGAGATCTTCGAGGGCCTGAAGGCGTACCGGCAGCCCGACGGCTCCGTGGCCACCTTCCGCCCCGAGATGAACGCCAGGCGCTTCCAGGCGTCGGCCCGCCGGCTCGGCATGCCGGAGCTGCCGGTCGAGACGTTCATCGAGGCGTGCGACGTGCTCGTCCAGCACGACCGCGACTGGGTCCCGGCGCACGGCGGTGAGGAATCCCTCTATCTGCGCCCCTTCATGATCGCGACCGAGGTCGGCCTGGGCGTGAAGCCCGCCAACGAGTACCTCTTCCTGGTCATCGCCTCGCCCGCGGGCGCCTACTTCGCGGGCGGTGTCAAGCCGGTCTCGATCTGGCTCTCCGAGGACCGCGTCCGCGCCGTCCCCGGCGGCATGGGCGACGCCAAGACCGGCGGCAACTACGCCGCCTCCCTGCTGGCCCAGGCCGAGGCCGCCGCCAAGGGCTGCGACCAGGTCGCCTACCTCGACGCCGTGGAGCACAAGTGGGTCGAGGAGCTGGGCGGCATGAACCTGTACTTCGTGTACGGGAACAAGATCGTCACGCCCGCGCTGACCGGCTCCCTGCTGGCCGGCGTCACCCGCGACTCCCTGCTCTCCGTCGCCCGTGACCTCGGCTACGAGGCCGAGGAGAGCCGCGTCTCCATCGACCAGTGGCAGCGCGACACCGAGAACGGCACCCTCACCGAGGTCTTCGCCTGCGGCACCGCCGCCGTCATCACCCCCGTCGGCACGGTCAAGCGGGCCGGCACCGAGTGGCAGCAGTCCGGCGGCGAGCCCGGCGAGGTCACGGTGAAGCTGCGCGAGGCGCTCCTCGACATCCAGCGCGGTGTCTCCGAGGACCGGCACGGGTGGATGCACCGGCTGGGCTGACGCGGGCGCGCGGGGACGCGCGGACGCATGAACGCTTGTGACGGAGGGCCGGGGCCTGTGGGCGCCCCGGCCCTCCGTCTGTCGTCGGGAGAGGGGCGTCGGGTTTTTGAGTGGCGTTCGATGTGAGATGCCCGGGGCTTGCGGCAGACCTTTCCTGGTGGCGATGAAGTGTGGTTAGAGTGGCGTTCTAAAGTACGTACTCCAGGAGGCCCGCGTCGTGAGACTGACTCCCACCGAACGGGACCGGCTGCTGCTCTTCGGCGCCGCCGAACTGGCGCGGGCCCGCAGGGCCCGGGGCCTGAGGCTCAACGTGCCGGAGGCGACCGCGCTGATCGCCGACACCGTCTGTGAGGCCGCCCGCGACGGCCGGCGGCTGGCCGAGGCGATCGAGGCGGCGCGGTCGGTGCTCGGCCCGGACGACGTGCTGCCGGGCGTCGCCGACGTGGTCACCGAGGTGCACGTCGAGGCCGTCTTCGACGACGGCTCGCGGCTCGCCGTGGTGAGCGACCCCATAGGCCACGGGCTCGGGGACCGGGCGCCGGGCGCGCTGCTGCCGGGACCCGCGCACACCGAGCCGGAAGCCGTCGTACGGCTCACCGTCACCAACACCGCCACCGTGCCCGTCTCCGTCACCTCCCACTTCCACTTCTTCGAGGCCAACCCGCGGCTCGACTTCCCCCGGGCCGCGGCCTACGGGATGCGGCTCGCGGTGCCCGCGGGGTCGTCGGTGCGCTTCGGGCCCGGCGAGAGCGTCGAGGTGGGTCTTGTGCCGGTCGGCGGCGAGCGGATCGCGATCGGGTTCGCGGGCCTGGTCGACGGGGAGCTGGACGCGCCGGGAGCGAAGACGCAGGCCCTGCGCCGGGCGGCGGCCTGCGGATACCTGGGCGCGGACACGCCCCGAGCCGGAGAAGCCGACGGGCTCGAAGGAGCCGGTGAGACCGGTGTGCCCGAGGCGGCCGGTGTACTCGAGACGTCCGGTGGATCCGGGGCGGC
>NZ_JBHWHV010000087.1:0-17500 GCF_042732375.1 Streptomyces sp. NPDC059785 | reverse complement strand
GCCGGTGTGCTCGAGGCGTCCGGTGGATCCGGGGCGGCCGGTGTGCTCGAGGCGTCCGGTGGATCCGGGGCGGCCGGTGTGCTCGAGGCGTCCGGTGGATCCGGGGCGGCCGGTGTGCTCGAGGCGTCCGGTGGATCCGGGGCGGCCGGTGTGCTCGAGGCGTCCGGCGGATCCGAGGCGGCCGAAGGAGCCGGCCGATGACCGTGATCGACCCCCACGCCTACGCCGCCACGCACGGTCCCCGGGCCGGTGACCGGATCCGGCTCGGGGACTCCGGGCTGGTGATCCGGGTCGAGTCCGACGCGCAGCGGTACGGCGACGAGTTCCTGGCCGGGTTCGGCAAGACCGCCCGCGACGGGCTGCACCTCAAGGCCGCCGCCGTCCGGGACACCTGCGACATCGTGATCAGCAACGTCGTCGTGATCGACGCGGCGCAGGGCATCCGCAAGGTCTCCATCGGTATCCGGGAGGGGCGGATCCACGCCATCGGGCGGGCGGGGAACCCGGACACCCTCGACGGGGTCGACGTCGTGGTCGGCACGGGCACGACGATCGTCTCCGGCGAGGGCCTGATCGCCACCGCCGGCGCCGTCGACACCCACGTCCACCTGCTGTCGCCGCGCATCATGGAGGCGTCGCTCGCCTCCGGGGTGACCACGGTCATCGGCCAGGAGTTCGGGCCGGTCTGGGGCGTCGGCGTCAACTCGCCGTGGGCGCTGCGGCACGCGTTCGCCGCCTTCGACGCCTGGCCGGTCAACATCGGCTTCCTGGGCCGGGGCTCGTCGTCCGACGGCGCGCCGCTCGTGGAGGCGCTCGCGGAGGGCGGCGCCTGCGGCTTCAAGGTGCACGAGGACATGGGCGCCCACACCCGCGCCCTCGACACGGCGCTGCGGGTGGCGGAGGAGCACGACGTCCAGGTGGCCCTGCACAGCGACGGCCTGAACGAGTGCCTGTCGGTGGAGGACACCCTGCGGGTTCTCGAAGGCCGCACGATCCACGCCTTCCACATCGAGGGCTGCGGCGGCGGCCACGTCCCGAACGTACTGAAGATGGCGGGCGTCCCGAACGTCATCGGCTCCTCCACCAACCCGACCCTCCCCTTCGGCCGGGACGCGGTCGCCGAGCACTACGGCATGATCGTCTCCGTCCACGACCTGAAGACCGACCTGCCGGGCGACGCGGCCATGGCCCGCGACCGCATCCGCGCCGGGACGATGGGCGCCGAGGACGTCCTGCACGACCTGGGCGCGATCGGCATCACCTCCTCGGACGCGCAGGGCATGGGCCGCGCGGGCGAGACCGTACGGCGGACCTTCGCGATGGCCGGGAAGATGAAGGCCGAGTTCGGCGCGGACGGGGACCACGACAACGAGCGTGTCCTGCGGTACATCGCCAAGCTGACGATCAACCCGGCCATCGCCCACGGCCTCGCCCACGAGGTCGGCTCGATCGAGCCCGGCAAGCTCGCCGACATCGTGCTGTGGCGCCCCGCGTACTTCGGCGCGAAACCGCAGCTCGTGCTCAAGTCCGGCTTCCCCGCGTACGGCGTCGTGGGCGACCCGAACGCCGCGACCGACACCTGCGAACCGCTCGTCCTCGGACCGCAGTTCGGGGCGTACGGGGCGACGGCCGCCGAGCTGTCGGTGGCGTTCGTGGCCCGCGCCGCCCTCGACCAGGGCAACGACCGGATGCCCACCCGGCGCCGCCGGGTCGCGGTCCGCGGCACCCGCGGCATCGGCCCGGCCGACCTGCGGCTGAACTGTCGTACCGGGGCCGTCGACGTCGACCAGCGCACGGGCCTGGTCACCCTCGACGGCGAGCCGGTCCGCTCCGCCCCGGCCGGCGCGGTCTCCCTGAACCGCCTCTACTTCCTGTGAAAGAGCAGGTCATGACCGCTGTCACCGCTTCCGCCGACGGCTTTTGGATGCCCGCCGAGTGGGCCCCGCACGACCGCACCTGGATGGCGTGGCCGGGCCCCAACCCGACCTTCGAGGACCCCGGCGACCTGGCCGCGGCGCGGCGGGCCTGGGCCTCGGTGGCCCGCGCGGTCCGCCGCTTCGAACCGGTCACCGTCGTCTGCGGCCCCGGGCAGGCCGCCGGGGCGGCCGCCCTGCTCGGCCCCGGCATCGAGACCGTCGAGCGCGACCTCGACGACGCGTGGATGCGGGACATCGGCCCCACCTTCCTCACCAACGGGCGCGAACTGGGCGCCGTCGACTGGACGTTCAACGGCTGGGGCGCCCAGCCGTGGGCCCGCTGGGAGCACGACGCGAAGATCGCCGGACAGGTCGGCGAGCTGGCGGGGGCGCGGACGTACGCCTCGCGGCTCGTCAACGAGGGCGGGGCGATCCACGTCGACGGCGAGGGGACCGTCCTGCTCACGGAGACGGTCCAGCTCGGCCCGGAGCGCAACCCGGGCTGGTCCCGCGAGCAGGTGGAGGCGGAGACCAACGCCCAGCTCGGCACCCGGAAAGCGATCTGGCTGCCGCGCGGCCTGACCGGCGACTACCCGCCGCCGCCGGCCGAGCGGCGCGGGGGAGCCCCCGACGGCTTCGGGACCTCGGGGCACGTCGACATCGTCGCCGCCTTCGCCCGCCCGGGCGTGGTCGTCGCCCACCACCAGCCGGACCCGGCGCACCCCGACCACGAGGTGACGCGGGAGGTCATCGGCCTGCTGCGGGCGGCGACCGACGCGCGGGGCCGCCGTCTGGAGGTCGTCGAGGTGCCCGCCCCGACGGTCCTGGAGGCCGACGGACGCTGGGCCGACTACTCGTACATCAACCACTACCTCTGCAACGGGGGCGTCGTGCTCTGCGGCTTCGGCGACCCGCGCGACGAGGAAGCGGCCGGAGTCTTCCGCCGGCTGTTCCCGGAGCGCACGGTCACGCTGGTCGACGCACGTACGATCTTCGCGGGCGGTGGCGGCATCCACTGCATCACGCAGCAGCAGCCGAGGATCTGAGAGCGGGGGCAAGCAGTGGCCGGTGTGCGGAGGAACGCGCCGCCGCGCGAGGACGTGCTCGCCGCGGCCATGGACATGATCGCCGAGCGCGGTCTGGAGAAGCTGACCATGGCCGCGCTCGGCCGCGCGGTCGGCATGAGCAGCGGCCACCTCCTCTACTACTTCCGCTCCAAGGACGAGCTGCTGCTGCGCACCCTGGAGTGGAGCGAGAGCCGGCTCGGCGCCGAACGCGGCCGGCTGCTCGCCGCGCCCGGGACCGCCCGCGAGCGCCTGGACGCCTACGTCGACCTGTACGTGCCCGACGGCCACCGCGACCCGCACTGGACGCTGTGGCTGGAGGTGTGGAACCGCTCGCAGAACGCCGCCGACGACGCCCGCGACCGGCAGGCCGCCATCGAGGGCGCCTGGCACCGCGACCTGGTGGCCCTGCTCGCCGAGGGCGTCTCCCGCGGCGAGTTCCGGGCCGTCGACGCCGACCGCTTCGCCACCCGGCTGCGCGCCCTGCTCGACGGTTTCGCCATCCACGTCGCCATCGGCCTGCGCGGCACGGACCGCGACCGGGTCCTGTCGCACGTGGGGGAGTTCCTGGACGAGGCGCTGCCGCGCGGGGCGCGCCCGGACGCCTGAAGTGCGGCCCGGGGCGGAGGCCAGGACCGGGTGTCCGGAAGCGGCCGTCGGTTCCGGACATTCTGTTCGTATGCTGAGACGGCGGTGAGCCGGGGGCGGTGCTGTGCCAGACTGCCCCCGTGCTCTCGTTCGCCATGATTATTGGCAGCAGGCGCGCCGGTCCGCAGTGACCGCCCCGTACGACCACGTACGGGCGGACACCGTCGTCCTCGACCCGCGCGCAGACCTCTCGCACCCGCGAGGGGTTTTTCGTTTTCCTGGCCCACCACAAGCCGGGAGAGGAGCGCGAGGGATCATGGGGGACGGTGGAACCGGTCATTCCGGTAGACCGAGATCCGACATCAGGAGCCAGAGACCATGACGGAAACCAGCGAGCTCGACGATTCGTTCCACGTCTTCGACACGACGCTGCGCGACGGCGCGCAGCGCGAGGGCATCAACCTCACGGTCGCGGACAAGCTGGCCATCGCACGGCACCTGGACGACTTCGGCGTGGGCTTCATCGAGGGCGGCTGGCCCGGCGCCAACCCGCGGGACACCGAGTTCTTCGCCCGCGCCCAGCAGGAGATCGACTTCAAGCACGCCCAGCTAGTCGCGTTCGGCTCCACCCGCCGGGCGAACGGTAAGGCGGCCGAGGACCCCCAGGTCAAGGCGCTGCTCGACTCCGGCGCCCCAGTGATCACCCTGGTCGCCAAGTCCCACGACCGGCACGTCGAGCTGGCTTTGCGCACCACCCTGGACGAGAACCTGGAGATGGTCCGCGACACCGTCGCCCACCTGCGCGCCCAGGGCCGCCGGGTGTTCGTCGACTGCGAGCACTTCTTCGACGGCTACCGCGCGAACCCCGCGTACGCGAAGGCGGTCGTACGGGCCGCCGCGGAGGCGGGCGCCGACGTCGTCGTCCTGTGCGACACCAACGGCGGCATGCTTCCCGCCCAGGTCCAGGCGGTCGTCTCCACCGTCCTGGCCGACACCGGCGCCAGGCTCGGCATCCACGCCCAGGACGACACCGGCTGCGCGGTCGCCAACACCCTGGCCGCCGTCGACGCCGGCGCGACCCACGTGCAGTGCACGGCGAACGGCTACGGCGAGCGGGTCGGCAACTCCAACCTCTTCCCGGTGGTCGCCGCCCTGGAGCTGAAGTACGGCAAGAAGGTGCTGCCCGACGGCGCGCTGCGCGAGATGACGCGTATCTCCCACGCCATCGCCGAGGTCGTGAATCTCACCCCCGCCACCCACCAGCCCTACGTCGGCGTCTCGGCCTTCGCCCACAAGGGCGGCCTGCACGCCTCCGCCATCAAGGTCGACCCGGCGCTCTACCAGCACATCGAGCCCGAAGAGGTCGGCAACACCATGCGGATGCTGGTCTCCGACATGGCGGGCCGCGCCTCCATCGAGCTCAAGGGCAAGGAGCTCGGCATCGACCTCGGCGGCGACCGCGAGCTGGTCGGCCGGGTCGTCGAGCGCGTCAAGGAGCGCGAGCTCAAGGGCTACACGTACGAAGCGGCGGACGCGAGCTTCGAGCTGCTGCTGCGCGCGGAGGCCGAGGGCGGCCCCCGCTCGTACTTCCAGGTCGAGTCCTGGCGCGCGATCGTCGAGGACCGCCCGGACGGGACCCACGCCAACGAGGCGACCGTGAAGCTCTTCGCCAAGGGGGAGCGGATCGTCGCCACCGCGGAGGGGAACGGGCCGGTCAACGCCCTGGACCGGGCCCTGCGTGTCGCCCTGGAGAAGATCTACCCCCAGCTCGCCAAGCTGGAGCTGGTCGACTACAAGGTGCGGATCCTGGAAGGCAAGCACGGTACGTCGTCCACGACCCGGGTGCTGATCTCGACCTCTGACGGGGCGGGGGAGTGGGCGACGGTGGGGGTCGCCGAGAACGTCATCGCGGCGTCGTGGGGGGCCCTGGAGGACGCGTACACGTACGGACTGCTGCGGGCCGGGGTGGAACCGGCGGAGTAGGTCCGGCTCGGCCGGGCGGATCCGGCTCAGCGGACGGCGAGGCGGGGCGGGAGCCCCGCCCGCCCCTGGCCTACAGGTTCCCGCCCTCCCGCGTGAGACCGAGGAACGCGGTCCACGCGGTGGGGGCGATACGGAGAACGGGCCCGTCGGCAGGGGCGTTCTTGGAGTCGCGGACGTGAATGGCGGAGGGGGCGGTGGCGACCTCTATGCAGTTGCCGCCCTCATTGCTGCTGTAGCTGGACTTGAACCACTCAAGTACGGTGCTCATCGGTCTCCTAGCAGTACGTGCAAGTGGCGCACGCTCTCGTCGGGCGAGAGGGCTTGGGATCGCAGCATCGCATACCTGTGGTGGTAGTCGCAGACTTCGTCCGGGTCGTCCACGAGGAAACTGGCACGCTGAACTTCCAGGTAGACGAGGCGGTCATGGTCGGGCGTTTCCAGTAGCGTCATGGGGCCCGCGAGTCCCGCGTGGGGCATGCGGTCCGATGGCATGATCTGGAAGCCCATGTGCGCCGGCTCGGTGTATTCCAGGATTCGGCGGAATTGTTCCCGCATTACTTCCGGACCGCCGACCCGACGTTGCAAAATGCTCTCTTCCAGCACGAAGTGGCCCACGGGAGGCACTTCTCGCTGCCAGACCAATTGCCGTTCCATGCGGGCGTCAATCCATTGCTCGGCCGTGCTGCTGCCGAGCGAGGGATAGCGGGAGTCGAACGCGGCCCGGCAGTACTCCGCGGTCTGCAACAGCCCCGGCACCATCTGCGTCTCGTACGACAGGAAGCTCACCGCCTCCTGCTCGTGCTCCACCAGCCCCTGTGCGAACTGCACCACCTTTTCCCGGACCGGCAGATTGGCCACCAGCACGGCCAACAGCCCACCGGTGTCCAGCAGATCGTCGAACTGCTCCGCGCGATCCGGTTGCAGCGCCAGCCGCCCCTGCTCGATCGACGCCACCGTGTCGACGCTGAGGCTGGCCTGTCCGGCGAGTTGCTCCTGAGTGAACCGTGCCTTCTTGCGGCAGAGCGCCAGCAGTGCCCCCACCGCACGCCACGAAGTGGCCTTCCTGGTCTTCTTGGCCGTGTGCATGGCTGTCCCTTTCCCCCGTGCGCGTGCGAAGTCCTCGTAGCGAGAGCGTAGGAATCAGCGCTACGGCCTCACTCACTGCTTCACAGTAGCAACTCCCTGTGACAGTCGGCCCCGTGCAAACCCGAACCCAACTCTTCCGCGCCCGCACCGCCCGCTACCCCCGCGACCGCAGGTCCGTGGGCATGGCCCGAGACCTCACCCGCAGCACCCTCACCGACTGGCGGATCACCCGGCGCGGCGACGACATCATCCTCTGCGTGAGCGAACTGGCGACCAACGCCGTGCTCCACGGCGTACCGCCGGGCCGTTGCTTCGACCTCGGTCTCGCGCTCGCCGCCGACGGGGTCCTGGAGGTGGAGGTGCGCGACAGCGGCGGCGGTGCGGTCCGGGAGTCCGAGCCGGGGCCGGATGCGCTGGGAGGGCGCGGACTTCACCTGGTCCGGGCCCTCGCCGACGACTGGGGCGTACGGGTGCGGGACCCGGGCAAAGTCGTGTGGTGCGCGTTCAGGGTCGTCGACGGGCCGGTTCCGGCGTGAGGCCTTGACGGTCTCCCGGGGCGCCAGTTGACTCACGCCCTGACTTAAGTCGTAAGAGGACTACGAGAGTCGAGGGACGTTCCATGCGAAGAACCGCCCTGCTCGCCTGTGCCACCCTCTTGACCGGACTGCTTCCCCTGGCCGCCTCCGCGCAGGCGACCGCTGCCGACGACCCCGCCCCCGTTCCCGTGGACCGCTTCGAGGGCGAGGTGCCGTTCGCCGGCCAGCCCGCCGAGGGCCTGTTCACCTGGGGCGGCGACGCCGACGACCCGCCCGCCCTGCGGCTCGACGAGCGCGCTGACGCCCCCGAGGGCGGCAAGGTGCTCGCCGGAACCTACGACATCAGCGGCTACGGCGGCTTCACCCACGACTTCGCCGCCGCCGAACCCGCCCACGACTGGTCCGCCCACGCGGGCATCCGCTTCTGGTGGGACGGACAGAACAACTCGAAGAAGATCAACTTCGAGATCAAGGACGGCGGCGCCAACGGCGAGGCGTCCGAGCTGTGGACGACCTCCTTCACCGACGACTTCACCGGCTGGAAACAGATCGAGCTCCCGTTCACCGACTTCACCTATCGCACGGACTACCAGCCCGTCGGCGGCATCGACCAGGTCCTCGGTCTCACGGAGGCGTGGGGCTACGCGGTGACCCTGCCGACCGGCGGCGCGGGCAGCTTCGCCATGGACGGCGTGGAGCTGTACGGCAAGGCCGTCCAGTCGCTGCGGGCGAGCGTCGTGACGGACTCCGCCGTGTATCCGGTGAAGGAGGGCTCCACCGCCCGCGTCAGGATCACCGTCGCCACGACGGGCGCCGTCCCCGTCGACGAGCCGGTCACCGTCGCCTACGGGACGGCCTCCGGCAGCGCGTCGTCCGGCAAGGACTACACGCCGGTCAAGGGCGAGATCACCTTCCCGGCGGGCACCGCGTCCGGCACCTCACGGACCGTCGAGGTGCCCACGCTCAAGGACCGGTCGTCCGAAACCGCCGAGACCGTACCGCTGAAGCTGTCCGTCACCGGGGCCAAGGCGCCGGCGGAGACCCCGCAGGTCGTCATCGACGCCCACGGACTGCCGTACCTGAACGCGAAGCTGCCGGTGCACAAGCGCGTCGCCGACCTGCTGTCCCGGATGTCCCTGACGGAGAAGGCCGGGCAGATGACCCAGGCCGAGCGCGGCGCGCTCACCGCCCAGGGCGACGTCGCCGCCTACGACCTCGGCTCCGTGCTCTCCGGCGGCGGCTCGGTCCCGACCCCGAACACCCCCGAGGCGTGGGCGAGGACGATCGACGGCTTCCAGCTCCGCGCGCAGGCCACCCGCTACCAGATCCCGCTGATCTACGGCGTGGACGCGGTGCACGGCCACAACAACGTGGTCGGCGCGACGATCATGCCGCACAACATCGGCGTCGGCGCCACCCGCGACCCGGAGCTCGCCGAGCGGACCGGCGCGGTCACCGCCGCCGAGGTGCGCGCCACCGGCGTCCCGTGGGACTTCGCGCCCTGCCTGTGCGTCACCCGCGACGAGCGCTGGGGCCGTTCGTACGAGTCCTTCGGCGAGGACCCGGCCCTGGTCGAGTCCATGGAGACGGTGATCCAGGGCTTCCAGGGCGCCCGCGACGGCCGCGACCTGAAGGACGCCGGCAAGGTGCTCGCCACCGCCAAGCACTACGTCGGCGACGGTGGCACCGAGTACGGCTCCTCCACCACCGGCTCGTACACGGTCGACCAGGGCGTCACCAAGGTCACCCGGCAGGAACTCGAAGCGGTGCACCTGGCACCCTTCGAGACCGCCGTGGACCGCGGCGTAGGCACGGTCATGCCGTCGTATTCGTCCCTCGACATCATCGGCGACGGCAAGGACCCGGTGAAGATGCACGCCGACGCCGAGATGATCAACGGCGTGCTCAAGGACCGCATGGGCTTCGACGGCTTCGTCATCAGCGACTGGAACGCCATCGACCAGCTCCCCGGCGACTACGCCTCCCACGTCCGCACCTCGGTCAACGCGGGCCTGGACATGATGATGGTCCCGTACACGTACAAGGAGTTCAGCACCACACTCGCCGACGAGGTGAAAGCGGGCAGGATCAGCGAGCGGCGCATCGACGACGCGGTCTCCCGCATCCTCACTCAAAAATTCAAACTGGGCCTCTTCGAGAAGCCGTACGCGGACACCAGCGGCGCGTCCGCGATCGGTTCGTCCGCACACCGGGCCGTCGCCCGCCAGGCGGCGGCCGAGTCCCAGGTCCTGCTGAAGAACGCGGGCGGCGTACTGCCCCTGAAGAAGTCCCAGAAGGTGTACGTGGCCGGCTCGAACGCCGACGACCTCGGCAACCAGACCGGCGGCTGGACCATCACCTGGCAGGGCGCGTCGGGCGACATCACCGAAGGCACCACGATCCTGGAGGGAATGAGAAAGGCCGCTCCTGACGCGGAGATCGCCTACTCCTCGAATGCCTCGGCCCCGACCGACGGCTATGACGTGGGCGTGGTCGTCGTCGGTGAGACCCCGTACGCCGAGGGCGTCGGCGACGTCGGCAACGGCAACGACCTGGAGCTGACCGCCGCCGACAAGGCCGCCGTCGACAAGGTGTGCGGCGCCATGAAGTGCGCGGTGCTGGTGGTCTCCGGCCGCCCGCAACTGATCGGCGACCGCCTGGGCGAGATCGACTCCCTGGTCGCCTCCTGGCTGCCGGGCACGGAGGGCGACGGTGTCGCCGACGTGCTGTACGGCAGGCGGGCCTTCACCGGACAACTCCCCGTCACCTGGCCGAAGTCGGAGTCCCAGCTTCCGATCAACGTCGGCGACAAGGCCTACGACCCGCAGTTCCCGTACGGCTGGGGCCTCACCACGCTCGGCAGGGCCCCGCAGGGCGGCACGTCGACCCTGAAGGCGCTCGCCCTGGTGGCCAAGGCCGCCCAGCGGACCGGCTCCGACGCGGCAGGACGCGCCGCGGTGAACCGGGCACGCCTGCTGGTCCAGCAGCGGATGAGCTCCGGTATCACCCAGGCGACCGCCAAGCCGTTCGCCGAGGCCGATCACCTGCTGCTCACCGGGCGGTACGGGGACGCGGTGGCGCGGCTGACGGAGGCGTACCGGGCGGCGTGACAGGCCGAGGGCGGGCCGACGGCGGGGCGGATGGCCTCCGTCCGTCGGCCCGCCCGAGGTCGTCCGTCGGCCCGCCCGAGGTCACCACCAGCCGCGTTGCCCATTTTCTGTGACTTTGTTCGTCTTCCGGTAGCTTCGAAGGCATGAAGGCCGCACCGCCCCGGGGCCTCCCCGGGCTGCTGATCGCGCTGACCCTGGCGGCACTGACCGCGGTGACCGTACTGATCGCGCCGCCCGGTTCCTCCTGGAGCGCTTCGGCGACCGACGTCCCGGCGGTCGCCGCAGCACTTCGCAAGAGCCCGGTCTACGTCGACCCGGCCGCTTCCCGGCAACTGCCCGCGACGGAGGCCGAGGCGCTGGCGGCCAGGATCGAGAAGGCCGACAAGCCCGTCTTCGTGGCCGTACTGCCCGCGGACTTCCCCAAGGCGAACCTCTTCACCGAACTGCGCGCCGCCACCGGCGTCACCGGCCTGTACGGGATCAGGCTCGGCGACGCGTTCGACGCCCGCGCGGACGGTTCCGTCATGTCGCGCACGGCGGTACGGAACCTCGTCAGCGGCGTACAGGGCGAGGACGACGCCAGGACCCAGCTCGACGACTTCACCGACCGGGCGCTGGCCAACATGGGCGGCTCGGCCCCCGAGAGCTGGGGCTCCGGCGCGGGCGGCGGCGCCCCGACCGGCGCGCTCATCACGATCGGCGCGGTGGTCGTGGCCGGCGGCGCGGGCGCGTACGCCCTGGTCAGGCGCAGCCGCCGCAGGCAGCGCGAGGAGCGGCGCCAGGCCCTCGACCGGCTCCGGACGGTCGTCGACGAGGACATCACCGCCTACGGCGAGGAGCTCGACCGGCTCGACTTCCACCCCGCCGAGAAGGGCGCGGACGACACGATGCGCGCGGACTACGAGCGCGCCCTCGACTCCTACGAACAGGCGAAGGCGTGCATGGCGGTCGCGCAGCGCCCGGAGGACGTACGGAAGGTGACCGAGTCCCTGGAGGAGGGCCGCTACTCCCTGGCCGTCCTGGACGCGCGCCGCCGGCACGCCCCGATCCCCGAACGCCGCGCCCCCTGCTTCTTCGATCCGCGCCACGGACCGTCCGTCGCCGACGCGACCTGGGCCCCGGCCGGCGGCGCACCCCGCGAGGTCCCGGTGTGCGCGGCGGACCGGGCCCGCCTCGCCGACGGCGCCGACCCGGCCGTCCGCGAGGTCGACACCGGCTACGGCCGCCGCCCGTACTGGGAGGCCGGACCCGCTTACGGCCCCTGGGCCGGCGGCTACTTCGGCGGCGGCATCCTGCCCGGCCTCCTCGTCGGTACCGTGCTCGGCGGCATGATGGCCACACCGTCCTACGCGGCCGACTACGGCTCCGGCTACGGCGACTTCGGCGGCGCCGACTACCAGGGCGGCGACGTCTCGGGCACGGACTTCGACCCGGACGACTTCGGCGGCGGCTTCGGGGACGGCGGCTTCGGGGACGGCGGGGGAGGCGATTTCGGCGGAGGCGGCGACTTCGGCGGAGGAGGGGGAAACTTCTGAGACTTCCCGGAGTGCCCGAGTCCCCGAGGGGTGAAGCGCCCGCCCTCCGATATACGGGGGAGTAACGAGGGCGGGCGCGTATGGGGAGAGGGGTGACCCTCAGTCGGCCTTCTTGATCGCCGAGATGTCGAAGTTCAGCTTGATCTTGTCGGAGACGAGGACGCCGCCGGTCTCCAGGGCCGCGTTCCAGGTGAGTCCCCACTCGGAACGCAGCAGCTCAGACTTGCCCTCGAAGCCGACGCGCTCGTTGCCGAACGGGTCCTTCGCGGCGCCGTTGAACTCGAGATCGATGGCGAGCGGCTTGGTGGTGCCCATGATCGACAGATCGCCGGTGACCCGGTAGTCGTCGCCGCCCAGCGCCTCGATCGAGGTCGCGCGGAAGGACATCGTCGGGTGCTCGTCGGTCTTGAAGAAGTCGGCACTCTTCAGGTGACCGTCACGATCGGCCGAGCCCGTGTCGATGCTGTCCATCCGCACGTCGATGGCGACGGTGGATTTGGCCGGATCGCTGCCGTCGAGGTGCAGGTTGCCCTCGAACTCCTTGAAGCTGCCCTTGACGTTCGTGACCATCGCGTGGCGGGCGACGAAACCGAACGTCGAATGCGCCGGGTCGATCGTGTAGTCACCGGTCAGGGCGGCGAGATCGGCGGCGGGGGCCGTGACGGTCTCGGTGCTGTCCTTGCGGCCGAAGATGCTCATGTCGTGCTCCTTGAGGACGGTTCGCGGTTTCGTCCAGAAGCCGCGCTACGAGTTCGTTGAAGATTCAACGAGGAGAACAGCACCGACCGTAGACCTATTCCGTTCGCTTTTCAACATCATCGGCGACACGTCTCCCGCCCCCACCACGTTCCAGCCGCCCCAGAGCCGAACCACCGACATCGCCGGTGCGCGGCCCGCCCCCTCCGCTCCGCCCCCGGTCCGCAGCCGCCATGCGGCGGAAGGGGCCGTGCCGGTACATCAAATGCCCGTCGATCCCGTGGTCGGACACCCCGGAACCCTTCGAATCCCCTGGGCGACCACGGGAGCGACGGGCGGATGTACCGGCACGGCCCCGACCCGCGACCGCGGCCCCGACCCGCGACCGCGGCCCCGACCCGCGACCGCGCGCCCGACCGTGCGCCGCGAACCCCCACCGGCCGGCCGACGCACGGTTCCCGTACCGAAGCCGAGGTGGTAAACGCCATGAACATGACCCCCACCCGCCGCACCTTCCTGCTGGCGGCCGTACTGACGGCCACCGTCGCCCCACTGGCCACAGCACCCACCGCCCACGCAACCCCGGCGGACGACGACGAGTACGAAACCCTCCGCACCCGCTGGCTGGACATCGCCCTGGGCACCGGCTACGACCCGCTCACCGAGCCGTACGCCACCAGACTCCGCGAAACCGGCGACCTGGCCCGCGGCTTCGCCGCCACGATGGCCCCCACCACGACGTCGCTCTGGCCCGACCACCCCTACGACCCCCCGGCGGGCATCACCCAGAGCTACAGCCGCCTCTGGACGATGACGCAGGCGTACGCACAACAGGGCACGGGCGCCACAGCCGACGAAGAACTCCTCGCCGACATCGTCCGAGGCCTCGACCACCTCTCCACGACGGTCTACAACCCCTCGACCACCCGCTACGGCAACTGGTGGGAGTGGCAGATCGGCACCCCCCGCCTCCTCATGGACATCACCGCCACCCTCCGCCCCCGGCTGACGGACGGCCAACTGACAGCCGCCTGCGCCGCGGTGGACCACTTCGTCCCCGACGACATGCTCCGCGACTACTCGGGCACCTCGACCGGCGCCAACCGAGTGGACCTGTGCCGCTCCGTCGCGCTGCGCGGCATCCTCGGCCACACCCCCGAGAAGATCACCCTCGCCAGGGACGCACTCTCCCCGGTCTTCCCGTACGTGACGACGGGAGACGGTCTCTACGCGGACGGCTCGTTCGTGCAGCACACCTGGGTCGCCTACTCGGGCACGTACGGTCAGGTCATGCTGGACGGCCTGGGCCGACTCTTCGCACTGCTCGCGAAGTCCTCCTGGGAGGTGACGGACCCCGCCAAGCGGATCATCCTGGACAGCGTGGAGCACGCCTACGCGCCGCTGATCCACGACGGCCTGGTGATGGACGGAGTCAACGGCCGGGCGATCAGCAGGGGGTATCTCAAGAGCGACGACCGGCACGTGATGCGCAGCGACCACTACCACGGCCAGGCCCTGATCGCGGCGATGGCACTGCTGGCAGCCGCCACCGACACCACCGAACGAGACCGCTGGCACGCCCGCATCAAGGGCTGGATCGAACGCGACACGACGACGCCGGTCCTGACGGCACCCCAGTTCGGCGTGGCCGACCTGGCGAGACTGCACGCCATCGCGGATTCCCCCGTACAACCCGCGCCCGAACCCGCCGGGCACCGCCTGTTCCCCGCGATGGACCGGGCCGTGCACCGGGGCCCCGGCTTCGCCGCGCAGCTCTGCATGGCCTCGGAGCGGATCGCCCACTACGAGTGCGGCAACGGCGAGAACCCGCGCGGCTGGCACACGGGGTCCGGGATGCTGCTGTGGTGGGCGGGCGACGCGGGCCAGTACACGGACTGGTACTGGCCGACGGTGGACTGGTACCGGCTGCCCGGGACGACCGTCTCCACCAAGCGGCTGGCCGACCGGGAGGGCGGTGAATGGGGCGCGGCACGCCCCGACGTCCAGTGGGTCGGCGGCACGACGGACGGCGAGTACGCGGCCGTGGGCCAGCACGTGAAGGGCCTGGGCTCCACGCTCCAGGCCCGCAAGTCGTGGTTCTTCGTGCCGGACGCGGTGATCTGCCTGGGCGCGGGCATCACCGCCACGGACGGCGTCCCGGTCGAAACGGTGATCGACAACCGCAACCTGGGCGGGCCGGGCGAGCAGGGCGAGCCGGGGACGGAGCCCCAGCCCCTCACCGTCACCGACCACTGGGCACACCTCCCCGGCCACGGCGGCTGGATCTTTCCGAGCCACGACGGCACCGGACCCCTCCGCACCCTCAGCGAGTCCCGCACCGGCGCCTGGGCGGACATCAACACCACCAGCACGACGGAGCGCCGTACCCGCCACTGGCAGACCCTCTGGCTGGACCACGGCACGGACCCGTCCGACGCCGCGTACGCGTACGTGGTCATGCCCGGCGCCTCCCGCCACCAGGTGGCGGCGCGGGCCGCGGACCACCGCTGGCTGTCGGTCCTCGCCAACGACGCCCGCCGCCAGGCGGTCCGGCTCCCCTCACTGGGCCTGACGGCCGCGAACTTCTGGCAGCCGGGCACGGCGGGCGCACTGACCGTCTCCGCGCCCGCGAGCGTCCTGATCCGCCACAGCCCCCGTCGTCCCGACCACCCCGGCCACCCCGGCCACCCTCGCCCCGCCCGCACGGCTACGCTCCACATCAGCGAGCCGCCCCGCACGGGCGAACCCCTGGACATCCTCTGGGACCACCCGGTGCGCGGCGTCGTAGGAGCGGACCCGTCCGTCGAGGTACGGGCCACGGGCCGCCGGCTGCGGCTCCGCGTCACCCCGGGGAAGGCATGTGCGACCCACGAATGTGAGGTGGCTCTCACCTGACCCTCTTGTGAAGTCCCCACAACCGGGCAGCCCCCTGAGCAGTCGGATCGCCTGCATAAGGCCGGAGTTCTGTTCAGGGGTACCAGGAAATGGGCCCGGAGACTGTACGGAGTCGACGGCTCGCTTTCCTCGGTGGACTTCGTAAGGTCACTACATGACCGTTTTGGACGAGGCCGGACCCTCCGGGGGCGAACCCACGGACGCACGCGGACGCGTGGCGGAGCTGCACGCGATCCGCGCGGAGGCGCTGCGGGGCCCCAGTGACAAGGCGACCCAGGCGCAGCACGCGAAGGGCAAGCTGACCGCGCGCGAACGCATCGAGCTGCTCCTGGACCCCGACTCGTTCCAGGAGGTCGAGCAGCTGCGCCGGCACCGGGCGACCGGCTTCGGCCTGGAGGCCAAGAAGCCGTACACGGACGGTGTGATCACCGGCTGGGGCACGGTCGAGGGCCGCACGGTCTTCGTGTACGCGCACGATTTCCGGATCTTCGGCGGCGCGCTGGGCGAGGCCCACGCCACCAAGATCCACAAGATCATGGACATGGCCATCGCGGCCGGTGCGCCGCTGGTGTCGCTGAACGACGGCGCGGGCGCCCGTATCCAGGAGGGCGTCTCCGCGCTCGCCGGCTACGGCGGCATCTTCCAGCGCAACACCAAGGCGTCCGGGGTCATCCCGCAGATCTCGGTGATGCTCGGCCCGTGCGCGGGCGGCGCGGCCTACAGCCCGGCGCTCACGGACTTCGTGTTCATGGTCCGCGAGACCTCGCAGATGTTCATCACCGGCCCGGACGTCGTCAAGGCGGTGACCGGCGAGGAGATCACGCAGAACGGCCTGGGCGGCGCGGACGTGCACGCCGAGACCAGCGGCGTGTGCCACTTCGCCTACGACGACGAGGAGACCTGCCTCGCCGAGGTCCGCTACCTCCTGTCGATGCTCCCGCAGAACAACCGGGAGAACCCGCCGACGGTCGACTCCGAGGACCCGGCCGACCGCCGCTCGGACGTCCTGCTCGACCTGGTCCCGGCGGACGGCAACCGCCCCTACGACATGGCCAAGGTCATCGAGGAGCTCGTCGACGACGGCGACTACCTGGAGGTCCACGAGCGCTGGGCGCGCAACATCATCTGCGCGCTGGCCCGTCTCGACGGCCGCGTCGTCGGCATCGTCGCCAACCAGCCGCAGAGCCTGGCGGGCGTCCTGGACATCGAGGCGTCGGAAAAAGCTGCGCGCTTTGTCCAGATGTGTGACGCTTTTAACATTCCTATCGTGACCCTGCTGGACGTCCCCGGGTTCCTGCCGGGCGTCGACCAGGAGCACGGCGGGATCATCAGGCACGGCGCCAAGCTGCTGTACGCCTACTGCAACGCCACCGTGCCGCGGATCTCGCTGATCCTGCGCAAGGCGTACGGAGGTGCGTACATCGTGATGGATTCCCAGTCCATCGGGGCCGACCTCACCTACGCGTGGCCGACGAACGAGATCGCCGTGATGGGTGCCGAGGGCGCCGCCAACGTGATCTTCCGCCGCCAGATCGCGGAGGCCGAGGACCCCGACGCCATGCGGGCCCGCATGGTCAAGGAGTACAAGTCCGAGCTGATGCACCCGTACTACGCGGCGGAGCGCGGCCTGGTCGACGACGTCATCGACCCCGCCGAGACCCGCGAGGTGCTGATCAAGTCGCTCGCGATGCTGGACAGCAAGCACGCGGACCTGCCCTCCCGCAAGCACGGCAACCCCCCGCAGTGACCCCGCGAGGACACTCCCGCGGCAGCCCGGCGGGAGTGACCCCTCGCGGTAACCCTGCGGATCCTCCGCGGTACCGCCGCGGAAACCTCATCCACGGAGACTGACACCCATGAGCACCCCTGACATCCGCGTCGAGAAGGGCCACGCCGAGCCCGAAGAGGTCGCCGCCATCACGGCCATCCTGCTCGCCCGCGCGGCCGCCGCCCCCGCCGGTGCCCCGGCCCACCGGGGCCGCGCCAGGGCCGGCTGGCGCCGCCTGGAGCGCGAGGGCGGCTTCCGCGCCCCGCACAGCTGGCACTGAGCCACACAGGTATGCCGTGAAGGCCCCGGCCGCCCCTCTGGGC
>NZ_JBHWHV010000086.1:0-32633 GCF_042732375.1 Streptomyces sp. NPDC059785 | reverse complement strand
GCCGCGAGCAGGGCGGCCACGGTCCGGTAGGTGCCGGCCGCCGCCGTTCGCGTCCGCGTGCGCTACAGCCTGGTGAGATGCCGCCGCGCGCGGCGCGCGGGCTGACGGGGCATCAGCGCGGGTTCCTGGGCCGCCGCCCCGGAGTCCAGCGCCAGTACGGCGGCCACCGGGTGGTCGTCGGCGGGCGCGGGCCCGGCGGCGCGGGACAAAACCACCACTCCCCAGGCGGCGAGCGCCGCCCCCGCCAGGGCCAGCAGTATCCCGGCCGAGCCGCCCTGGAGGCGTTCGCCGAGCAGGGACAGGCCGATCACCGCCGCGGCGACCGGGTTGGCCAGCGTCACCACGGCGAGCGGCGCCCCGAGCCCGCCCCGGTAGGCGGTCTGCGACAGCAGCAGCCCGCCGGTGGCGAACGCGGCGACCAGCAGCGCGACGACGACCACCTGGACGCTGAGCAGCGGGCCCGTACGGTCGGTTGCCGCCACGGTCACGGTCTGGGTGAGCGCGGAGGCGACGCCCGAGGCGAAGCCGGACGCGCTCGCGTGCCGCAGCCCCGGGCGGGCGCCCCGGCGCGCCAGCGCACCGATCACCAGCGCGGTCAGACCGGCCACGGCCAGCGCCTGAGGCAGGGTCAGCACGTCGTCGGGCGCGGGTCCGGTGGCCGCCACGAGCAGCGCGGCGAGCCCGGCCAGGGTGAGCGCCGTGCCCCGCCACTCGACCGCGCTGACCCGGCGCCCGGCCAGCCGTGCGCCCAGCGGCACCGCCGCCACCAGGGTCAGCGCGCCGAGCGGCTGTACGAGGGTGAGGGGTCCGTAGGCGAGGGCCGCGACGTGCAGCAGCGCGGCGGACGCGTTGAGCGTGACCGACCACCACCAGGCGCCGTTGCCGAGCAGCCGCAGGAAACCGGTGCCCGCGCTCCGCGCGGCGAGCCGCTCCTGCGCCACCGCGGCGGCCGCGTAGGCGACGGCGGAGAACAGCGACAGGACGACCGCGAGGACGGTGGCGCTCATCGTCCGGCCCCCACGAGCCCGGTCACCGAGTCGGCGCCGGCCCGCTGCCGGGGGCGCGGTCCGGCCGCCGCCGTGCGGTGCGGCGGAGGCACCACGGCGAGTGCGATGCCGAGCAGCGCCGTCACCACGAGCGCGTCGAGCCAGTAGTGGTTCGCCGTGCCGACGATCACCAGCAGGGTGAGCAGCGGATGCAGCAGCCACAGCACGCGCCAGTGCGAGCGGCCCGCGGCCATCAGGCCGATCGCGACCATGAGCGCCCAGCCGAAGTGCAGCGACGGCATCGCCGCGAACTGGTTCGCCATCGCGTCGGCCGCGGGGTGCGCCCCGTAGACCGTCGGCCCGTACACCTGGCCGGTGTCCACCAGGCCCGCGGCGCCCAGCAGCCGGGGCGGGGCCAGCGGGAAGGTGAGATGCAGCACGAGGGCGGCGGCGGTGAGCGCGGCCAGGACCCGGCGCGCCCACACGTAGTGCCCGGGGCGCCGCCAGTACAGCCAGACGAGGAACGCGGCGGTGGCCGGGAAGTGGACGGCCGCGTAGTAGGTGTTCGCGACGTGCACGAGGGTGTCGCCGTGCAGCAGCACGCTCTGCACGGCGCCCTCGCCCGGCAGGTGGACCGCCCGCTCCCAGTCCCACACGCGGTGGGCGTTGCGGAAGGCCTCGCCGGTGTGGCCGTCGGCCAGCAGCCGCCCTGCCTTGTAGACGACGAAGAGCCCGGTGACGAGCAGGAGCTCACGGATCAGCGGCGGCCGGGCACGGGTGTCCGGTGCCGTGACCGTCTCCCGGTTCGCGGGCTCGGTCTGGGAATCCATCCCCGACCCCTTTGCTTCACGGTTCTGGGGTGGTGCGTGGTGAGCCCAGGACAGCCCCCACTCGCTGCTCGGACTCGGCAGGCGAGTGGGCCCTGTCCAAGGCCCATCGATACGCCAGTGTACCGATACGGGAGTGTACCGATACGGCCGCGTACCGGTACACTGACGTATCGATACACTGGGATGGCTGATGCGGCCGGGTACCGGCACGAGCGGAGGGGATGAGCCATGACGTCGCAGGCAGCGGAGGGACCGGAGACGGTCGTCGCCTCGCGCCGCTCCAAGATCACGCCCGAGCGTGAGCAGGAGTTCTACGACGCCGTGCTCGACCAGGTCCGCACCTGCGGGTACGAATCGCTCACCATGGAGGGCGTGGCCGCGACCACCCGGTGCAGCAAGTCCACGCTCTACCGGCAGTGGAAGACCAAGCCGCAGTTCGTGGCCGCGGCGCTGCGGGCCAACCGCTGTCCGCGGTTCGCGGGCATCGACACCGGTTCCCTCGCCGGTGACCTGCGGGCCGCCGCGCGCACCGCGGGCGACCAGTCGGGCGGCGACACCCAGCTGCTCCAGGCGCTCGGGCACGCGGTGATGCAGGACAAGGAGCTGAAGATGGCGCTGCGGGAGGCGCTGGTGGAGCCCGAGATCGCCTCGTTCAGGGCGATGATCGGGCGCGCGGTCGACCGCGGCGAGATCGCCGCCGACCATCCGGCGCTGGAGTACCTGCCCGCGCAGTTCTTCGGCATCATCCGGGTCCGCCCCGTCCTGGAAGGGCGGTACGCGGACGCGGACTACGTAGAGGGCTTCGTGGAGGCGGTCGTACTGCCGGCACTCGGCCTGACCTGAGACTCAGGCCGCCGTCCGCGGGATGACCGGACGTCGGCCTGACCGCGCCGCACCGTGGGGACGGGGGCGGCGCGCACCCCCCGGCCGGGTGGGGTTCCTCTTTGAGCGGAGAGGAGCCCCGCCCGGCCGCATCATGTCGGCCGACCGAACATGACGGGGATGAGCCCGGCGATCAGACGTCCTGCCCGCTGCCGCCGCCGCTGGCCGACGACTCCTTGATGCCCTTCGTGATCTGGTCGATGACGGTCGTCCTGGTGCTCACGTCGACGCCGAAGCGGACCACGACGAGCTGGCCGGAGGAGGCCGGCGACGGGAAGGCGAGCGACTCCACGTAGCCGTCGTCGCCCTTGCTCGTGACGACCTTCCAGCGGACCATGTAGCCCTTCTGCCCGGCGACGGTGACCGCCTTCGACGCGAGCTCCTCGTGCGAGGTGATCTTGCCGTAGGTGGTGCCGCCGTAGGATTCCTCGGCGTTCTTGGAGATGTCCTCCTTGGCCGCGGCCTTGGCCGTGGTGGCCTCCAGCTCCAGGGCCACCGCGGGGGCCGAGTAGGCGCCGCCCTTGGTGCAGTCCTTGGACGTGTCGCCGGGGCATTTGTAGGAGTCGTCCGAGGTCACCTGCGCGCCGACCGTGATGCTCGCGCCGCTCCAGCCGTCCGGTACGGGGATGGCGATGCCGTTGATCGCGTCCGTGGCGTAGCCGTCCTCGGTCTGCGGCTGCCCCGACTCGCCCGGCTGGGGCGTCTGGCCGCCGGAGCCGCCCGAATCGCCGGGCGCCCCGCCGGGACCGCCGCCCTCCGGGCCGCCCTGGCCGCCGCCCTGGCCGCCGGGGCCGCCCTGGCCGTTCTGCCCGCCGGGCCCCTGGGAGTTGGCGCTCGTCCCGCTGCCGCCGTCGTCCTTGGTCAGCGCGTACACGCCGCCGCCGATGCCCGCGAGGACCGCGATGGCGGCGGCGACGGCTATGCCCGTGCGCAGCCCGCGCCGCGCGGGGCCGGCCGGCGCGCCCGGGTACGCCCCGGCCGCGGGCGGATGCGCCGGCGGACCCCAGAGGGCGGCCGAACCGACGGGACGGGTCTGCTCCGTCCATGCGTTGCCGTCCCACCAGCGCTCGGCGGGGGGACCGTCACTTGTCTGCCCGGGATCGGGATACCACCCGGGAGGAGTCGCCTGCGTCATGGGAACACCGTATGAGCACTCGGTGAAAGCCGGATGAGAGGGGCGGCCGACAACAGCCCGCCGGCGGGGCGTGCGCACGCGTACGGCCGTGCCGTCACCGCAGGACGAGCCGTACCGGCGCGTGCTCCGCGCGGGGCGGGAGGTTCCAGCCGTCGTGGCCGGGGGTGACGGAGCCCAGGACGCTTGGGTGGCGGGCGCCGGTGCTCGTCGGGTCGGTGCCGGGCAGGCCGTGCGCGGTGAGGAAGCCCCTCGGCCGCGCTGCCGCCCTCCGGCGTGAAGAACCGCTCCGCGATGATCGTCGCGAAGTACCCGTAGACCCCGAACTCGTACCACTCGACGAAGTTGCCGACGGAGCCCGCGACCAGGGCTCGGCGGGACCGTCCGGGCGGGGCGGTGCGCGGATCCGGGCCGTGCGCGGGGGCGGTCATGCCGGTTCCTCCCGGGCGGTGGCCGTTGCCCGGCGGCGCCCCGTGCCGGAAAGCGGAACGGGTCCCGCCGTCGCTCGCAAGTCAGCTTCAGTTCCAGGGGAGTTGGCTGTCAATGACTTTCACCCGCACCGGTCGGTCCGCCGCCGCCCGCACCGGTCGCAACGCTCGCGCGCCGCCCGCGAATACACGACGTCACCCGCGATGGCAACAGGAGTCAGGACGTGCCCCACCGGGACCGTCGGAGGGCTAGGCTCGATGTCTGTACGTCGTTCGGCGACTTCGGGAGGTAGCGGGATGACGGAGGCACGGCCCGGGGTGGCCGCCTCGGCTTCCCTGTGGGAGCGTGACGAGGAAGTCGCCACGGTGGAACGGGCGATCACCGCCCTGTGCGCCGAGTCGCCATCGTCCTCGGGACACCTGCTGGTGTTCACGGGCGAAGCGGGCCTCGGCAAGACGGCGCTGCTGACCGAGGCGCGGCGGATCGCCGAGGCCCGCGGCTGCACGGTGTGGTCCGCCCGCGGCGGCGAGACCGTCACGTCCGTCCCCTTCAACGTGGTACGGCAGTTGCTCCAGCCCGCCCTGGTGTCGCTGCTGCCCGAGGAGGTCCGCGAGTACCTGGGCGACTGGTACGACATCGCGGGCCCCGCGCTGGGCGTCGCGGTACCGGGCGACCGGCAGCCCGACCCGCAGGGCGTCTGCGACGGACTGGTCGCCGCCGTGCGCCGCCTCGCCAAGCGGGAATGGCCGCTGGTGCTGCTCATAGACGACGCGCACTGGGCCGACCTGGAGACCCTGCGCTGGCTCGCTGGCTTCGCCGAGCGGCTCGACGACCTGGCCGTGCTCGTCCTGGTCGCCCGCAGGCCCGGCGAGACCAGCGGCGAGAGCGCCCGCCACCTCGACACCGTCGCCGCCGCGGCCGGTCCCGTCACGGCGCTCAGCGCGCTCACCCCCGACGCGACCGCGGGACTCACGCGTGCCACCCTCGGCGAGCACGCCGACGCGCCGTTCTGCCGCGAGGTCTGGGCGGTGACGGGCGGCAACCCCTACGAATCGGTGGAGCTGCTCGCCAAGGTCCAGGACAGCGGGCTCGACCCGGTCGAGGCGTCGGCCGCGGGACTGCGCGCCCTGAACCGCTCGGCCCGCGGCCGCGGCCTCGTCGCCCGCCTCGAAGGGCTCGGCATCGACGCCACCCGCTTCGCCTGGGCGGCCGCGATCCTCGGCACCGAGATCTCCCTCGAACTCGCCGCCAAGCTCGCCGGGATGCCCCGCGAGGACGCGCTGCGCTGCGCCGAACGGCTCGGCGCCGCCCGTATCCTCACCACCACCCACTCCGCGGGCGGCCACACGGCGGCGGGCGACCTGGAGTTCGTGCACCCGCTGATCGCCAGCGCCGTCTACCGCTCGATCCCCGACGCCTTGCGCACCGCGATGCACGGACAGGCCGCCTGGGCGGTCACCGACTCGGGCCGCGGCCCGGCCGCAGCCTCCCGCCACCTCTTGGAGGTGCACCCGGACGACGACCCCGAGCTGGTCGAGCAGATGCGCGAGGCGGCCCGCGAGCACCTCTCCGTCGGCGCCCCCGACGCGGCCCGCCGCTGTCTGGAGCGCGCCCTCAGGGAGCCGCCGCTGCCCGACACCCATGCGCGCGTGCTCTACGAACTCGGCTGCGCGACCCTGCTGACCGCCCCCGCCAGGACCATCGGGCACCTGCGCGCCGCGCTCGACATGCCGGGCCTGGAGGGCGAGGTGCGGGTGGACGCCGTCTACCGGCTGTCCCAGGCGCTGCTGCACAACGACCAGTTGGAGGAGGCCGTCCGCGCGGTCGACGCCGAGGCCGCCCGCCTCGAACCGGGCCCGGCCCGGATGCGGCTCCAGGCCGTGCACTACATGTGGGAGTCCGTCCACGCCGGCGACGACGGCTCCCCGGGACACTCCAGCGGCCTCGCCGAACTCGCCAGGACCTGCACGGGCCGCGACAACTCCGAGCGCGCCCTGCTCATCCTGCGCGGCTTCGACGCCATGACCCGCGGCGAGAACGCCGAGGAGGTCGCCGAGCTGTGCGACCGCGCCCTGGTCAACGGCCGGCTCGCCCCCGGGCTCGGCTGGACCGACACCGAGTGGGGCATCGAACTGCTGATGATGCTGAGCAGTTCCTACGCCTACACCGACCGGCTCGACCGGGCCGAGAGCCTGTTCAGCGAGGCCCTGCGCGCGTACGAGTCGGCGGGCTGGAGCGGCGGGCACCTCGCCCTCGCGCACGCCTACCTCGGCCTCGCGCACCGCAGGCGCGGCCGGCTCGCCGAGGCCGAGGCGGCCCAGCGCGAATCGCTGCGCCTTGCCGAACGGGTGGGCCGCGGACTGCCGCTGTACTGGTCCGCGACCTGCGGACTCATCGACACGCTGCTCGCCCGCGGCGACGTCCACGAGGCCGGGGAGGTCGCCGAGCGCTACGGTTTCGGGCCGCCCTACCCGTCCACGATCGTGCTGCCGGACACCCGCTCGGTCCGCGGCCGGCTGCTGCTCGCCCTCGGCCGCACCAAGGAGGGCATCAACGAACTGGAGGCCGCGGAGAAGGCGGCCGCCGCGCGCGGCCACCACAACACCGTCCTCGCGCCCTGGGCCGTGGACCTGGCCCGCGCGCTGGCCGTCGAGGACCCGGCACGGGCCGCCGCCCTGGCCGCCGACGCGCGCCGCCAGGCCGAACGCTTCGGCACGGACACCGCCATCGGCGAGGCGCTGCGCTGTGCCGCGGCCCTGGAGTCGGGACCGCGCGCCCTGGAGGTGGCCCGCCAGGCGATCACCTACCTGGAGGCGTCCCCCTGCCAGTACGAACACGCGGCGGCCCGCGTCGAGTACGGCATCGCCGCGGGCTCCGCGGCCGAGCTGGAGAAGGGACTGACCCTGGCCCGCTCGTGCGCGGCGGACGGCCTGGCGGAAAAGGCCGGGCGGGCACTGAGCGAGCTGTGAGGCCGGGCGGGCGCTTGCAGGGGACGGGCTGCCCGCGTCCGCGTACCGCGGCGCGGGCGCCGGCCCGTTCCCCGGGCCCCTACGTGTCCTCCTCCGCCAGCACCCGCTGGGCCACCGCGAACGCCGAGTTGGCGGCGGGCACACCGCAGTACACCGCGCTCTGGAGCAGCACCGCGCCGATCTCCTCCGGGGTGAGGCCGTTGCGCCGGGCGGCGCGGACGTGCATCGCCAGCTCGTCGTAGTGGCCGTGCGCCACCAGCGCGGTCAGCGTGATCATGCTGCGTTCGCGGCGGCTCAGCGTCGGGTCCGTCCAGATCTCGCCCCACGCGTAGCGCGAGATGAAGTCCTGGAAGCGGGCGGTGAAGGGCGACTGCCGGGACTGGGCGCGGTCCACGTGCGCGTCGCCGAGGACCTGGCGGCGCACCTCCATCCCGCGCCCCGGGTGGCCGCCGAAGTGCCCGCGCAGCGCGGCGGTCACCGCCTCCGGACGCTCCGCGGGCGCCAGGTGCGAGGCACCGGCGAGCTCGGTCAGGGAGGCGCCGGGCACCGCGTCCGCGATCTCGCGCAGGTGCGCGGGCGGCGTCGCCGGGTCCTCGCGTCCCGCGATCAGCAGCGTCGGCACGGTGATCTCCGCCAGCCGGTCCCGCAGATCGAAGGCGGCCAGCGCGTCGCAGCAGGCCGCGTACGCCGCCGGGTCGGCGGTGCGGTGGTCCTCGATCAGGCGCGGCACCGTGAAGCCGGGCGTGAACCAGCGGGACGCGGCCGTCGCCGCGACCGGCGCGAGACCCTCCCGGCGGACCAGTTCGGCCCGTTCCCGCCACGGCTGTTCGCCGTTGAAGTGGGCCGAGGAGCAGACCACGGCCAGGGACGTCAGCCGCTCCGGGTGGTGCACGGCGAGATGCAGCCCGACCGCGCCGCCCAGCGACACACCGGCGTACGCGAACCGCTCCACGCCGAGGGAGTCGGCGAGCGCCAGCACGAGCCCGGCGAGATCGGCGACCGTCGCGCCGGGGCCGGTCAGCGAGGCGGGCGACCCGCCGTGGCCCGGCAGGTCCCAGCGGATCACCCGGTGGGTGACGGACAGTTCGGGCGCGACCGCGTCCCACAGGGCGGTGGACGTGCCGAGCGAGGAGCCGAGGAAGAGCGGGGGAGCCGACTCGGGTCCCTCGGCGCGGTGGTGCGGCAGCTTGCCGGACGGCTCGGTGGTCAAGATCGCTCCAAGGCGCGGTCGGTGAGGGCTCCGGCGGAGCCCACGTAGTGGGCGGGATCGGTCAGCTCGTCGAGATCGACGCCGTCGAGGGCGGGCTCCTCGCGGAGCACCGCCACGAGGGGCAGGTCCTCGGCGGTGGTGCGCTTGGCGGCCCGGGTCAGCAGCTCCTTGGCGCGGGCCCGGCCGAGGACGGGCGCGAGTTCGGCCGTGAGCCGCTCGGAGACGATCAGCCCGTGGGTGAGCCCGAGGTGCGCGGCCATCGCACCGGCGTCCACCCGCAGCCCCTCGGCGAGTTCGGCGGCGTCCCGGGCGGCACCGCCGACCAGCCGCAGCAGCTCGCGCAGCGGCTCCCACTCCGCGTGCCAGGCACCGGCGGGCCGCTCGTCCTCGGCGGCGACCGCCCCGTACAGGGTGGCGGCGAGGTGCGGTGCCCGCCGGGCGGCGGCGGCCACCAGCGTCGCCCGCACCGGGTTCGCCTTGTGCGGCATGGCCGACGAACCGCCGCCGGTGCCCTCGGCGACCTCGGTGATCTCGGTACGGCTGAGGGTGAGCACGTCGGCCGCGGCCTTGCCGAGCGCCCCCGCCGTGAAGGCCAGCGCCCCGGCCAGGTCGGCGACCGGCGTACGGAGGGTGTGCCAGGGCAACAGCGGTTCGGCGAGGCCGAGTTCACGGGCGTACGCGGCGACCAGCGCGAGCGGATCGGCCCGCTCCGGGGCGCCGGTCCCGGCGGCGTACACGGTGAACGCGGCGAGGGTGCCGGCCGCGCCGCCGAGCTGGGCGGGCAGCGCGGCCCGGACCGCGGCGAGCCGGTCCCGGGCGTCGAGGACCAGGGACCGCCAGCCGGCCGCCTTCAGACCGAAGGTCGTGGGCACCGCGTGCTGGGTGAGCGTACGGCCCGGCATCGCGGTGTCCCGGTGGAGCGCGGCGAGCGCGGCCAGCGCCCGCTGCGTACGTTCCAGGTCGCCGAGGACGAGGTCCAGGGTGCGCACGGCCACCAGCATCGTCGCCGTGTCCAGGATGTCCTGGCTGGTGGCGCCCCGGTGGACGTAGGGCCCGTACTCCTCGCCGACCGCCCCGGTCAGGTCCGCGACCAGCGGGATGACCGGGTTGCCGCCGCCGCGGGCGCGCCGGGCGATGTCCCCCACGTCGTAGCGCGCGGGGTCGGCCGCCGCGTCCACCGCCGCCGCGGCGGCGGCCGGGGCGAGCCCCAGCGACGCCTGGGCGCGGGTCAGCGCGGCCTCCGCGTCGAGCAGCGCCCGCAGACAGGCGCTGTCGTCGCTCGCGGCGGCCGCCGGGGAACCGGCCCACCCGGGGGAGAGCAGACCGGCGTCGTGACCGGCGGAGCGGTCAGGGTGATCAGGGTGGTCGGGTGATGTCACTCGAACTCCAGGAAGACCGTCTCGCCCTCGCCCTGAAGGCGGATGTCGAAACGGTACGTGCCGTTCCGCTCGTCCGCCGCGATCAGCGTGTCGCGGCGCTCGGGCGGGAGCTGCGCGAGCAGCGGGTCCCCGGCGAGCGCGGCCTCGTCGCCCGGGAGGTAGATCCGGGTGAACAGGTGCATCAGCAGCCCGCGGGCGAACACGCAGACGCTGAGGTACGGGGCGCTGTGCCCGCGGGCGCCGGGCCGCAGGGTGCGCGCGTACCAGTGCCCGCCCGCGTCGGTCTGGATCCGGCCGAACCCGGTGAACTCCACGCCGTTGCGGCCGAGGAAACCGCCGCTCGCGGGGTCACGCCGCATCGAGCCGTCGGTCGTCGACACCCGCCCGTCAGGGCCCGGACCCCACAGTTCCACGAAGGCGTCCGGCAGCGGCCTGCCCTCGCCGTCGGTGATGTAGCCCTGGACCGTGATGGTGTCGGGGTGGCCCAGGGGCGCGATGTCACCGCCGCCGGGGAAGGGCAGCGCGTAGCCGTAGAAGGGGCCGACCGTGTGCGAGGGGGTGGGCAGCAGGTTCTCCGGGCTGCTCGTGTCGATCTTCGTCATGGCGGGTCAGCGTCCTTCTTCCATCCAGGTGGCGGCCGGGCCGTCGAGCACGATGTCCCAGTGGTAGCCGAGCGAGAACTCCGGCACCGACAGGCTGTGGTCGTAACGGGCGACCAGCCGCTGCCGGGCGGCGTCGTCCGTCACGGACTGGAGGATCGGGTCGTAGGGGAACAGCGGGTCGTTCGGGAAGTACATCTGCGTCACGAGCCGCTGCGTGAACGCCGAGCCGAAGACCGAGAAGTGGATGTGCGCCGGACGCCAGGCGTTGACGTGATTGCGCCACGGGTACGGGCCCGGCTGGACGGTGGTGAACCGGTAGAAACCGTCGTCGTCGCTGAGCGTGCGGCCGACGCCGGTGAAGTTCGGGTCGAGCGGCGCGTCGTGCTGCTCGCGCTGGTGCGCGTACCGGCCCGCCGAGTTGGCCTGCCAGATCTCCACGAGCTGGCCGCGCACCGGGCGGCCCTCGCGGTCGAGCAGCCGCCCCGAGACGGTGATGCGCTCGCCGATCGGCTCGCCGGTGTGCTGCCGGGTGAGGTCGTTGTCGATCTCGGTGATGTCCCGTTCGCCGAAGGCGGGCGAGTCCAGCTCCACCAGCTCCGGGTCCTTGCTGACGTCGATGGTGACCGGCGGCTGCTGGGGGTGGCGCAGCAGCGAGGAGCGGTACGGGGCGTAGTCGCGGCGCGGATGGTGCTCCACGGGCGCGCCCCCGGCGACGCGTTTCTCGTACGCGGCGTGCTCGGCCGCTATCTCGGCGTCGATGTCGTGCTGGGTGAGAGTCATGGGAACTCCTGGAGCTTCTTAGCGTTCGAGGACGAGGGCGAGGCCCTGGCCGACGCCGATGCAGAGGGTGGCGACGCCGACTCCGCCGCCCTTGCGGGCGAGCCGGTGGGCGACGGTGCCGGCGAGCCGGGCACCGGAGGCGCCGAGCGGGTGGCCCAGGGCGATGGCGCCGCCCTGCGGGTTGAGGACCGCCGGGTCGAACTCGGGCCACTCGGCGACACAGCCGAGCACCTGGGCGGCGAAGGCCTCGTTCAGCTCCAGGACGTCCAGGTCGGCGAAGCTCTTCCCAGCCTTGGCGAGGGCGCGGTTGACGGCCTCGACGGGGGCGAGCCCGAAGTAGTCCGGGTCGAGGGCGTGCACGCCGGTGGCGGAGACCCGGGCCAGCGGCTCACGGCCGGTGGCCTTCAGCCCTTCCTCGTCCACCAGGAGCAGGGCGGCGGCACCGTCGTTGAGCGGCGAGGCGTTCCCCGCCGTGACCGTCCCTCCCCCAGCCTCCGGCCGGGGGGACCCCCATCTCGCTTCGCTCGCCGTACGGAAGGACGGCTTCAGCTTGGCCATCGCCGCCAGGGAGGCGTCCGGGCGGACGGACTCGTCGGCGGCGACCACGCGCGGGTCGCCCTTGCGCTGCGGGATCGTGACGGGCGCCAGCTCGGCGTCGAACAGGCCCTCCGCCTGCGCCTTCGCGGCCTTCTGATGGGAGGCGAGGGCGAACTCGTCCTGCTGCGCACGGCTGATCTTGTGCTTGTCGGCGATGAGTTCGGCCGACTCGCCCAGCGGGATCGTCCACTGCGGCTCCATCCGCGGGTTGACCATGCGCCAGCCCAGCGTGGTGGAGTACAGCTCGGTGTGCGCGGCCGGGAATGGCTTGTCGTTCTTGGGCAGCACGTACGGGGCCCGGGTCATTGACTCGACGCCGCCCGCGACGGCGATCGAGGCGTCGCCGCAGCGGATGGCGCGGGCCGCCTGCACGACCGCCTCCAGACCGGAGGCGCACAGCCGGTTCACGGTCACGCCGGGGACGCTGGTGGGCAGACCGGCGAGCAGCGCGGCCATGCGGCCGACGTTGCGGTTCTCCTCACCGGCGCCGTTGGCGTTGCCGACGTACACGTCCTCGATCCGGGACGGGTCCAAGTCGGGGGTACGGGCGAGGAGTTCACGGATGGCGTGCGCGGCCAGGTCGTCCGGGCGGACCGACGCGAGCGCGCCGTTGTACCGGCCGACCGGCGTACGGACGGCGTCGACGATGTAGACGTCCCTCACGGCCGGCTCTCCTCCGGGATACGGATCTTGGCGTCGGTCTTGGCGGTGATCTCCTCCACCGTCACCCCTGGGGCGGTTTCGGTGAGGGTGAGGCCGGTGGGGGTGATGTCGAGGACGCCGAGGTCGGTGATGATCCGGTTCACGCAGGCCCGGCCGGTCAGCGGCAGCACGCACTCCTCGAGGATCTTCGGGGAGCCGTCCTTGGCGGTGTGCGTCATCACCACGATGACGGTGCGGGCGCCGTGCACCAGGTCCATCGCCCCGCCGATCCCGGTGACCATCTTCCCCGGCACCGCCCAGTTCGCCAGGTCCCCGCCCGCCGAGACCTGCATCGCGCCGAGCACGGCGACGTCGATGTGCCCGCCCCGGATCATCGCGAACGACAGCGCCGAGTCGAAGTAGGACGCCCCCGGCAGGACCGTGACGGTCTCCTTCCCGGCGTTGATCAGGTCCGGGTCGACCTGCTCCTCGGCCGGATACGGGCCGGTGCCCAGGATGCCGTTCTCCGACTCCAGAGTGACCTCCACGCCCGCCGGGAGGTAGTTGGGGATCAGCGTCGGCAGCCCGATGCCGAGATTGACGTACTGGCCGTCGCGCAGCTCGCGTGCCGCCCGCGCGGCCATCTCCTGCCGTGTCCAGGCCATCAGCCGCTCACCCTCTCTGCGGGCGCGGACACCGTCCGCTTCTCGATCCGCTTGTCCGCCGCCTGCTCCGGGGTGAGGGCCACCACGCGCTGGACGAAGACGCCCGGCAGGTGCACCGCGTCCGGATCCAGCTCGCCCGGCTCGACCAGCTCCTCCACCTCCGCGATCGTCACCCGCCCGGCCATCGCGGCGAGGGGGTTGAAGTTGCGGGAGGACTTGCTGAAGACCAGGTTGCCGTGCCGGTCCCCCCTGGCCGCGCGGACCAGGGCGTAGTCGGTGCGGATGCCGCGCTCCAGGACGTAGTCGGTGCCGTCGAAGTCCCGTACCTCCTTGGGCGGGGAGGCCACCGCCACCTGGCCGGCGCCGTCGTAGCGCCAGGGCAGCCCGCCCTCGGCGACCTGCGTGCCCACCCCGGCCGGCGTGTAAAAGGCCGGAATCCCCGCCCCGCCGGCCCGCAGCCGCTCGGCCAGCGTGCCCTGCGGGATCAGCTCCAGCTCCAGCTCCCCGCCCAGATACTGCCGCGCGAACTCCTTGTTCCCCCCGATGTAGGAACCGGTCACCCGCACGATCCGCCCCGCCGCCAGCAGCACCGCCAGCCCGGACTCCATCGCCCCGCAATTGTTGGAGACCACCGACAATCCGCCCACCCCGCGCTCGTACAACGCCTGGATCAGCACGTTCGGCACACCCGACAGCCCGAAACCACCCACCGCCAACGACGCACCCGCCGGCACATCCGCCACCGCCTCAAGGGCCGAGGCGACCACCTTGTCCATCCGTCAAGCCCCATCTCTTCCAAGCGCCCCGAGCGGACCTCCGAACGGAAGGAACGGAATTAGTCAGGGCACTGAGTATTTCAGCGAGGTTGCCCACACGCTGCCACCGGAAGCCCGAAGCGTCAATAGTTCGCAGGTAGATCCATATGTGCGAGGGGTGGAGCGGGGCGCAGACAGGTGGTGTGTGCTGCGGGTATCGTTCAGTGCACCAATCAATGCGACCACGGGAGCGCACATGGCCGCGGTGGACCTCTCCGCCCATCCCGGGCACCTCGCCCGGCGGCTCCAGCAGGCGCACTACCTGCTGTGGAACACGATGGTCTCCGAGGAGATCACCTCGCCGCAGTTCGCGGTGCTCAACGCGGTCCTCAGCGAGCCGGCGGGCCTGGACCAGCGCACCGTGGGGGAGAAGGTGGGCCTCGACCGGTCGACCATCGCCGAGGTCGTCACCCGGCTCAGCCGCCGCGGACTGCTCGACAAGGTCCGCGACCCGCAGGACGGCCGCCGCTCCCTGCTGCGCCTCACGGACGCCGGTGTGCGCACCCACCGCAAGCTGACCGTGCGCACCGCCCGGATGAACCAGGTCTTCCTCGCGCCGCTCTCCGCCGCGGAGCAGACCCTGTTCTTCGACCTCATCCAGCGGGTGTCGGACGCCGCGGAGGGGCTCCGCAACCCGGCGGAACCCCTCGCCGCACCCCGCTGAGGCCGCTCGCGGGCCCGGACCGTCAGTCCTGGGTGAACACCACCCACACCTGCCCCTTCGCGAAGTTCAGCGGCGAGCCGTCCGGCGCCGTGAAGTCCGTGCCCGAACTCGCCGACGGCCGCTGCCAGGCGGCCCTGTAGGAGCGCCCGTCGCGCAGCACCTCGGCCTTGCCGGACCCGACGGTCTGCGTGAACGGCGTGTTGCTGCCCAGTACGTCGTGGAAGCGGGAGGTCAGCACCTTCACGTGCTGCACGACCACGGTCGCGGGCGCCACCGCCCTGCCCTCCGGGGTCACGGCCCGGGTGTCGCCCATGGACACCAGCCAGCGTCCGCGCCCGGCGGACCAGGTGAAGGTGAACCGGGCCGAGGGGTAGCGCACCGTGCGGGTCCGCTCCGGGGTGCCGCCCGAGGGTGCGGGGCCGTAGCGGAAGCCGGTGGTCAGGGCCGCGGCGCCCGGGACGGAGTCCATGAGCCGCCGCGGGCGCACGTACAGGTCGTGCGGCGCCGCCCTCCCCGGGGCGCGGTAGTAGGCGGCGGCGTCGTCCTCGGGCCGGACTCCGCGCAGCGCCGCCCGGTCGATCAGCGGCAGCAGCCTGCGCTGCGCCCCGGAGTAGGCGAGCGTCGGCTCGTCGAACTGGCCCAGCAGGTCGAGATCCGACTCGCGGGCGCTGCGCACCGGCCCGACCGACTTCGGCAGCTTCGTCGCGTAGACCGCCATGAGACGGCTGAGCCCGCCCTCGACCTGTTCCGCGTAGACCACGTCCGCGGTGTCCAGGCCCGACTGCGGCCGGGCGGGCCGCACATTGTCGATCTTGACGGCCAGTACCGGGCCCGCGGCCCGTTTTGGAGCCGGGGTCCGCTCGGGGCCCGCGCCCGGTCCGGGGAGCGCGGTCCGCCGCGGGCTCGCCGTCCGCTCCGGCCGCTGTTCCGGGTGCGCGCCGCGTCCGTCGTCCCGCGGATCGCCGCCGACGGTGCAGCCCGTCAGCAGCGAGCCCGTCACCGCGGCGGCCAGCAGCGCCGCCGTCATTGCGCCGCGTCGCCGCCGCACCCTCTGTCCCATGCCCACCGTGGCCACCACGTCCCGTGTCGTCGACTGTGCGCGTTCATACGTTGCGCTCATACGTTCGTCGGTGGCCATACCCGTTCATTTCGGATCACGCGCGCCGGGTGGGCCGAACGGCGCAGCGAACCGGCCACTCGCGGGTACCGGTCAGTCCCCTGCGGACGTGCCCAGGATCTCCGCGAGGTCGTAGCGCACCGGCTCGTCGAGCTGGTCGAAGGTGCAGCTCTCCGGGGTGCGGTCCGGGCGCCAGCGGCGGAACCGGGCGGTGTGCCGGAACCGCACCCCGTTCTCCATGTGGTCGTACGCCACCTCCGCCACCCGCTCGGGCCGCAGCGGCACCCAGGAGAGGTCCTTCTTCGCCGACCAGCGGCTCGGCGCCCCCGGCAGCCGGGCCGACGCGTGGGCGGACTCCTCCGCCCACGACGCCCACGGGTGCGCGCCGGTGTCCGGCATCCGCAGCGGCGCCAGCTCCTCGACCAGCTCCGCCCGGCGCTTCATCGTGAACGCGGCCGACACCCCGACGTGCTGGAGGGCGCCCCGGTCGTCGTAGAGCCCGAGCAGCAGCGAGCCGACGACCGGGCCGCTCTTGTGCAGGCGGTAGCCGGCCACCACGGCGTCCGCGGTGCGCTCGTGCTTGATCTTGAACATGGCGCGCTCGTCCTGCCGGTAGCGCGAGGCGGGCGGCTTGGCGACCACCCCGTCCAGGCCCGCGCCCTCGTACTGCTCGAACCACTGCCGGGCCGTGTCGATGTCCGTCGTCGCGGGCGCTGCGTGCACCGGGGCGCCGGCGCCGGACAGCGCCGCCTCCAAGCGGGCCCGGCGTTCGGTGAGCGGGGCGCCGAGCAGCGACACGTCGTCCAGGGCGAGCAGGTCGAAGGCGACGAACGACGCCGGGGTCTTCTCCGCCAGCATGCGGACCCGTGAGTCCGCGGGGTGGATGCGTTCGGTCAGCGCGTCGAAGTCGAGATGGCCCTCCCGGGCGATCACGATCTCGCCGTCGAGGACGCACCGCTCGGGCAGCCGCTTGGCGAAAGCCTCGACCAGCTCGGGAAAGTACCTGGTCAGAGGCTTGGTGTTGCGGCTGCCGAGCTCGATCTCGGCCCCGTCGCGGAACACGATCGCCCGGAACCCGTCCCACTTCGCCTCGTAGTGCATGTCCGGCGGGATCTTCGCCACCGACTTGGCGAGCATGGGTTTCACGGGCGGCATCACCGGCAGATCCATGTACCGATTCTGCGGCGTATCGTCACTGTTCGCCCGGTGTGCGAGGTATGCCGGATACGCCTACCCTGACTCGCATGGGCGATGCGGTGGAACTGGCGGTGGGCGGCCGGACGGTGCGGCTGTCCAGCCCGGACAAGGTCTTCTTCCCGGAGCGCGGCTTCACGAAGCTGGACCTCGCCGAGTACTACCTCGCCGTCGGCGACGGCATCCTGCGGGCCCTGCGCAGCCGTCCGACCACGCTGGAGCGCTACCCGGACGGCGTCGGCGGCGAGTCGTTCTTCCAGAAGCGCGCCCCGAAGAACATGCCGGACTGGATCCCCACCGCGCACATCACCTTCCCCAGCGGCCGCAGCGCGGACGAGATGTGCCCCACCGAGCCCGGCGCCGTCGTCTGGGCCGCCCAGTACGGCACGCTCACCTTCCACCCCTGGCCGGTGCGCGGCGACGACGTCGACCACCCCGACGAACTCCGGCTCGACCTCGACCCGCAGCCCGGCACCGACTACGCCGACGCGGTGCGCGCCGCCCGCGAACTGCGCGAGGTCCTGCACGAGTACGGCGGCCTGCGCGGCTGGCCCAAGACCTCCGGCGGCCGCGGCCTGCACGTCTTCGTCCCGATCGCACCGCGCTGGACCTTCCCGCAGGTACGCCGCGCCGCCATCGCCGCCGGACGCGAACTGGAACGCCGGATGCCCGAGCAGGTGACCACCTCCTGGTGGAAGGAGGAACGCGGCGAGAAGATCTTCGTCGACTACAACCAGACCGCCCGGGACCGCACCATCGCCTCCGCCTACTCCGTGCGCCCCCGCCCGCACGCGCCGGTCTCCGCACCGCTGCGCTGGGACGAGGTCGGCGACGCCGTACCGCAGGACTTCGACCTGGCCACCATGGGCCGGCGCTACGCCGAACTCGGCGACGTGCACGCCGACATGGACGACCACGCCTTTTCCCTGGAGGCCCTGCTCGAACTCGCCGCCCGCGACGAGCACGACCACGGGCTCGGCGACCTGCCGTACCCGCCCGAGTACCCGAAGATGCCGGGCGAGCCCAAGCGCGTACAGCCGAGCCGCGCCAAGCGCTGAGAGCGGAGAGGGGCGGCGGCCACCGGCCGCCGCCCCCTTCTCTTTTCAGCCGCTCAGCCGCTCAGCCGCTCACAGCTCCTTGATCCGGATGTCCCGGTACGAGACCACGTCCGTGACGCTGTGCACCTGGAGCCCGAGGTAGCCGGAGGCGAAGCGCCGGCCGTCCGTGCCCGGGTCGTCCGAGCGCGGCGGCTCGAAGACCTGGCCGCCCGTGTTCTCGAACTCGTTGATCAGCACGCCGTTGCGGAACACCGAGTAGTGCTGGTCGACCACGCGGATCTCGTAGTCGTTCCAGGTGCCCTTCTGGGTGACGCCCGCCCCGGCCAGACCCACCCGGTCGAAGCCGTAGACCGAGCCCGTCTTGTACATGTCGCCGTCGGGCCGGTCGAGCACCTGCACCTCGTGCCCGTACTCGATGGCGACCCACTCCGGACGCGACTCCTCCGGGTGGTCCAGGACCCACGGGAAGCGTACGAAGACACCGGAGTTGGCGTTCCCGGTGCCCGGGGCGTCGTCGCGCCACTGGAGCTTCAGCGAGAAGTCACCGTACTTGCGCTCGGGGAACCACAGCATGCCGAGCCCGTCCCTGCTGGTCCCCGACGTCATCGTGCCGTCGGCGTTCAGCGCGAACGAACCGCCGCCCACCTGCTGCCACTTGTCGAACGACGACTGCGTGCCGTCGAAGAGCGTACGGTAGCCGTCGGTCTGGCCCGGGGTGCCGATGCCGGACTCGTCGGCCGCCGCGCTGATCAGGCCGGACTCGCGCTGGTCGATCACGCCTTCCTTGAGGAGCGCGCCGAGGACGGTCCGCACGTGCTTCAGGAACAGCGCGTGGGACGTCCACTCCTTCTCGTCCTCGATCATCTCGTTGATCCGGCACCGGTTGTTCGTCAGCCGGTTCGGCACGCCCGAGTCGACGGTGCCGACGATCACCGTCAGCCGTTCGTCGTACTCGGGGCAGGGCGGTGCGGGGACCCCGCCCGGCGCCACCGTGAAGCTCACGGTGCGCGGCTCCGAGGTGTTGCCCGCCTTGTCGCTCGCCCGGTAGGCGAAGGTGTGGGCGCCGGCCCGGTCGACCACCACCGGGGCGGTGTGGGCGAGATAGGGCCCGCCGTCGAGCGAGTACTCCACGGCCGCGACGCCCGAACCGCCCTCGTCCGTCGCGCTCACCGTGACCTTGGCGCTGCTCACGTAGGCGCCGGAGGAGTTCTTCGTGCCCTCGACCCTCGCGCCGGTCACCGGGGGTGTGGTGTCCGAGGCGGGCGGCGCGACGACGGTGAACGCGACGCTCTTGTCGGCGGCGGTGTTGCCCGCCTTGTCGGTGGCCCGGTACTTCACGGTGTGCGCGCCGAGCGCGTGCACCATGACCGGTCCGGAGTACGGCTGCCAGGCCCCGGAGTCCACCGCGTACTCGACGGTGTTGACCCCCGAGCCCGTGTCGGAGGCGGAGACGGTGACCGTCGCCATGTCGAGGTAGGCACCGTCCGCGTCCTGCTCACCGGTGACCGTCGCCGAGGTGTCCGGCGGTGTCGTGTCGTCGGTCGGCGGCGCGACCACGGTGAAGTCGACGCTTCTCTCGGCCGCCGTGTTGCCCGCCTTGTCCACCGCCCGGTAGCGGACGGTGTGGGCGCCCACCTGGTCGACGACGACCGGCGTGGTGTACGGCTGCCAGGCGCCGTCCGGGCCGAGCGCGTACTCGATCCAGTCGACGCCGGAACCGGCGTCCGTCGCCGAGACGGACACGGTCGCCGAGCCGACGTACGCCCCGTCCGCGTTCCGCGTACCGGCCACCTCGGCCGAGGTCTCGGGCGCGGTGGTGTCCTCGCCGCCGCCCTCCGTGACCACGAGGACGCCCTGCATCCGCTCGTGGCCCGGCATGGTGCAGAAGTAGCGGTAGCGGCCCGGGGTCAGGGTGACCTCGGCGGTGTGCCGGCCGCCCTGGTCGTCGAAGGGGTTGGCCAGGATGTTGAGCTGGACGTCGTGGTTGTACCCGTCACCGGAGACGTCGAAGGTCAGGGTGTGCGGCATGCCGGTGGTGTTGCCGGTCGCCGCGCTGTTCTCGAAGACGATCGTCGTCGGCCCCGCGACCGCCGTCTGCGGCGCTGAGGTGTAGGAGTCGATGTCGTCACCGGCGGTCCAGGTCAGCTCCTGCGCCGCCGCCGAAGTCCTGGAAGGTGTGTCGTCGGCGCGCCCGTACGCGGCCGTCGGCGTCAGCCCGAGCACCATCAGCACGGCGGCCAGCAGCGCCGTCCACAGCCGTGCGGCTCTTCGCCTCTCGTGTGTCATCCCGCGCTCCTCACCAGCTGGTCCGCGGCCGGCGTCGGCCCGCCGCCCGTGTACGTGACGCGCCACAGCGCCGACTTGCCGTCCGAGGTGAAGAAGCCGCGGCCGTAGTCGAGGACGTACAGGGCGCCGTCGGGACCGAACTTCCAGTCCATGAGGTTCTTGATGCCGTCGTTGCCGACCGGCACGATCTTCTTCAGCGACTCCGAGTGGACGGGCAGTCCGCCGTCACCGGCCGTCGCGGGGTCGGTGAGCACGGCGTTGCGCGGCTGGTCGGCGTCGTAGAAGTCGCCCACGAACCACTTGCCGTCCCAGTACTCGGGCCACTTCGTCACACTCGCGACCGACGCGTCGTAGCGGTAGACGGGCCCGTCCATCGCCGCCTGCCCGCCGCCCTTCAGCCAGGGCAGCAGGTACGTCGCCTCGCTCTGCTTGTACGAGGGGACGCCGTTCGCGTCGCGCGGGAAGTCCGGGCCGCCGCCCTGCGGCGAGTACCAGATGTTGTTGCCGGTGACCGGCGGCAGATTGACCAGACCGTCGTTGTTCGGCGACTCGTTCTTCGGGTGGTCGCAGTCGTACCAGCCCAGCGGCTTCGCCGGGTCGGGCAGATTGCGGTCACGGTAGGGCTGCTTGTTGCCCATGCAGTACGGCCAGCCCCGGTTGCCCGCCTTCGTGATCACGGCGAAGGTGTCGTACTTCGCCGGGCCCCAGGTCGTCGACGGCTCGCTCGCGTCCGGACCGACCCACCCCGCGTACAGCGTGTCGGTCTTCTTGTCGACGGAGATGCGCGCCGGGTTGCGCACGCCCATCACGTAGATCTCGCCGCGCGTCTTGCCGCCGCCCTCGGCCGTCTCCTTCCCGGTGAAGAGATTGCCCTCGGGGAGGGTGTACGTGCCGTCCTGCTCGGGGTGGATGCGAAGGATCTTGCCGTTGAGGTTGTTGGTGTTGCCCGCGGTGCGGCGCGCGTCGGCGAAGGACACGCCCTTGTAGTTGGGCTGCGGGTTGTTGCCCGAGTAACCGTCGCTGAAGCCGCTGGAGTTGTTGTCACCCGTCGCGATGTACAGATTGCCCTTGGAGTCCCAGGCCATCCCGCCGCCCGCGTGGCAGCAGCTGTGGATCTGCACCGGCCACTTGAGCAGAACCTTCTCGCTGTTGAGGTCGAGCCTGTTCGTGGTGAGGTCGAGGGTGAAGCGGGAGACGCGGCGCTCCGCCATGCGCGTGTCCCGGTTGATCTTCGAGTGGGGCGTGTAGTGCAGGTACACCCAGCCGTTGTCCTCGAAGCGCGGGTCCAGCTCGATGCCGAGCAGGCCCTCCTCCACCTTGGTCAGCTCGTCGCCGCCGCCCTTGTTGCCGAACACGGTGAGCGCGCCGGCCAGGGTGACCTGCCCGGTCTTCGGGTCGTAGACGTGGATCTCGCCCCGCCCCTTGCCGATGTCGGGGTCGTTCCAGTCGGTGACCACCGGCTGCGAGGAGTCGGCGCCGCCACGCCCGATGTACAGCACCCGGCCGTCGGGTGCGGTCACCAGGCCGTGCGGCTCGCCGATCTGGTCGTTCTGCCCCGGCTGGTTGGGCTTGGTCAGCCGCTCCGCCTTGTAGTTGGCGTCGATCGTCGCCTTGCAGTCGGCCCGCGCGAGCCGGGTCGTCCAGAGCAGGGCCCCGCGCAGATGGTTCCGGAAGTCCGTCTCGTCGTAACTGGCGGCCGTGCCGCCCATGGCGGTGTAGAAGGAGCGGCCGCCGTCGTAGTCACGGCACCAGCTCACCGGGTGGTCCCAGCCGTTCTTGCTCTGGCCCGGCTGATAGCTCGACTCGCGCACCCGGGCCACCGTGTGCACCTCGCCGGAGGGGTTCTTCGCCCAGTTCAGCCACTGGTCGGGGCGCTTCCACTGGACGGGCAGGTCCTTGGTGGCCGGATGGGTGCGGTCGCCGACCTCGACGGTGGCGCGCTGCACGGCCGCGGGGCTCGTGCTCGCCGGGCGGGCGCCGACGAGCCCGGTGAACCAGTCCGAGTACGGCTCCGCGCGGGCCGCGTCGTGGATGCCGACGAAACCGCCGCCCGCCTCCATGTACGCCTCCAGGCCGGCCTCCTGCTCCGGGTCGAGGACGTCGCCGCCCCCGGTCAGGAAGACGACCGAGTTGAAGCGGCCGAGCGCCGCCTCGTCGGTGAACACCGAGGCGTCGTCCGTCGCCTCCACCGCGAAGCGCTGGGCGGCGGGGCCCGTCAGACCGATCCGCTCGATCGCCTCGATCCCGGCGTCGACCACCGGGGACTCCTCGCCGGCCGCCGCCGAGCCGTAGAAGAGCAGCACCCGTACGTCGGCGCTGCCCGGCGGCGACTTGACGGACATCGTTGTCAGCTCGGGATCGGAAGCCGGGCGGGCGCTCGCGGACGGTCCCGAGAGCACTCCCGAGGTGATGGCTCCGGCGGCCAGGACGGCGGCCCAGGCGCGGCGCCGTCTGCCGCGGAAGGCCGGTAAGTCGCGTGCCCTTTGGTGCGATGTGAGCCGCATGGGTGCATCCACTCCTCGTCGGTCACAGCAACAGCGCCAAGGAAGCTAGACCTCTTTTCGCGACTCGCCAATAGGTATGACCGCGTTGCGACGAACTTTGTCCTGAGTGTGGATAAACGAAGGGCCGGGGGCTACCGTCGCACCGGATCGGCTCCGCGGCATCCGGAACGGCGTCCACAGCAATGTCCGTAGCAACATCCGCACAGCGATGGGGAGTTCGGGATGGACAGACGCGGTATCAACCGCAGGATGCTGTTGGGCGGAGCGGCCGCCGCGGCCGGCGCGACATCGTTGTCGCTGACGTCGCTGACCTCCGACGCCCTCAGCGCCGACTCCCCGAAGGCCGCGAAGGCCGCGAAGACCGCACCGGCGGGCGGCGAGGTCCGGCACATCAGGCTGTACGCCGAGAAACTCGCCGACGGACAGCTCGGCTACGGCCTGGAGAAGGGCAAGGCGTCGATCCCCGGACCGCTGATCGAACTCAATGAAGGCGACACCCTGCACATCGAGTTCGAGAACACCACGGACACGGCGGCGAGCCTGCACGTCCACGGGCTCGACTACGAGATCTCCAGCGACGGCACCAGGCTCAACAAGAGCGACGTCGAACCGGGCGGCACCCGCACCTACACCTGGCGCACCCACGCGCCCGGCCGCCGCGCGGACGGCACCTGGCGCGCGGGCAGCGCCGGTTACTGGCACTACCACGACCACGTCGTGGGCACGGAGCACGGCACGGGCGGCATCCGCAAGGGCCTCTACGGTCCGGTGATCGTCCGGCGCGCGGGCGACGTCCTGCCCGACAGGACCTTCACCGTCGTCTTCAACGACATGACGATCAACAACCGGCCCGCCCACTCTGGGCCCGACTTCGAGGCCACCGTCGGCGACCGCGTCGAGTTCGTCATGATCACCCACGGCGAGTACTACCACACCTTCCACGTGCACGGTCACCGCTGGGCGGACAACCGGACGGGCCTGCTGACCGGCCCCGACGACCCCAGCCAGGTCATCGACAACAAGATCGTGGGGCCCGCCGACTCGTTCGGCTTCCAGGTGATCGCGGGGGAGGGGGTCGGAGCGGGCGCCTGGATGTACCACTGCCACGTCCAGAGCCACTCCGACATGGGGATGGTGGGCCTGTTCCTGGTGAAGAAGACGGACGGCACGATCCCGGGGTACGAGCCGCACGAGCACGCTCACTAGGAGACGGCGAGATCCAGCACCGCCCACTCCGTGTACGGCTCCTCCTGGAGGTAGAGGCGGGGGCCGCGGCAGACCACGTGGTGACGCAGGCGGGGGTCGAAGGCTTCGCCGTCCGGGCGGACCAGCGGGCCGGACGCCACCGGCTCCACCGCGTCCCAGGTCAGCCGGCATTCGGTGAACTCGCTCCGGTCGGCCCTGTAGCGGCCGAGGAAGACCACGCGGTCACCGTGCACGGCCAGCGCGTACGCGCCGTGCACCGGGTTGCGCAGCGCGCGCACGACACGGTCGCCGCGGATCTCCAGCAGCGGGAAGTCCTGGTAGGGGCAGGCCCAGACGGCGTCGTCCGCGACGTTCAGCGCGTAGAGGTCGGAGATGTCGCCGTGCCCGGGGCCCGGTTCGTGCCGCCAGAGCGGCTCACCGGTACCGCTCCACCGGCGCAGGCCCGGGAAGCTCAACTCGTCGTCCCCGTAGACGCCTTCGTCGAAGTAACCGACCCAGAGGTCACCAGTGGCGTCGGCCAGGAACTGCGAGATGGCGTCACCGACGCGGAAGGTCCACGAGGGCCGTCCGAGGGCGTCGAAGACCTGCACGTGCTGCTCGCCGGTCCGTGAACGGGTGCTCGCGACCACGAAACCGCCGTCGGGCAGTACGTCGAACACGGTGAACCGCCACGGAACCACCGAGAGATGCGTCTCGTACGGGCGGCCGTCCTCCACCGTGACCATCACGGCGTCGTACGGCTTGCGGCGGCCCGGCTGGGGCGGGCGGTCGGTCACCAGCCAGTGGGCGCGGCCCCGGGCGTCGACCGTGCTGTGCACGACGTGCCGGTCACGGTAGGGGCGCGGAAGGCGGGCGTACCCGGTCAGCCGGGTCGTCGGGCGGTCAGCCGGCATGGGCCTTTCTCATCGTCATGGCGTGATCATCACCCGCCCGCGGCGCCCCGCGCAACGGGTTTGCCGCCCGGTCATGACGGCTGCGCGACCGGCTTTGCCGCCCGGTTATCCTGATCGGCAACTGCCGAGGAGGAGCCCCGAGGTGACCGAGCCGACGCCAGAGCCGCGTCCCACGCTGGAGGCCGTGGCCGCGCTGGCCGGGGTCTCCCGGGCCACCGTGTCGCGCGTCGTCAACGGCGGCGACGGAGTGCGCGAACCCCTCGTGGCGCGGGTCAGACAGGCCGTGGAGGAACTCGGCTACGTCCCCAACCAGGCCGCCCGCAGCCTCGTCACCCGGCGCCACGACGCCGTCGCCGTCGTCATCGCCGAACCGGAGACCCGGGTCTTCGCCGACCCCTTCTTCGCCCTCCAGCTCCGCGGCATCAGCAAGGAACTGACCGCGCACGACACCCAGTTGGTGCTGCTGCTGACCGAGGGGCGCGACGACCACGTGCGCGTCGCCCGCTATCTGGCCGGCGGCCACGTCGACGGGGCGCTCGTCTTCTCGCTGCACCTGGACGACCCGCTGCCCGGACTGATCCACGGCGCCGGTGTCCCCACCGTCTTCGGCGGACGGCCCGGCTGGGGCGACGGACCGCGCGGCGCGGCCGAACCGGTCTTCGTGGACAGCGACAACCGGGGCGGGGCCCGGGAGGCCGTGCGCCACCTCATGGCCCTCGGGCGCACGCGGATCGCGCACATCACGGGACCGCTCGACCAGACGTCCGCGGTGGACCGGCTCGACGGGTTCAAGGACGGGCGGGTCGACGCGGACCCGGGCCTGGTGGAACAGGGCGACTTCACGCACGCGGGCGGTGAACGCGCGATGCGGGCCCTGCTCGCCCGCTGCCCGGACGTGGACGCCGTCTTCGCCGCGAACGACCTGACGGCCTCCGGAGCGCTGCGAGTCCTGCGCGAACAGGGGCGGCGGGTGCCCGAGGACGTCGCCGTGATCGGCTTCGACGACATGCTGCCGGTCGCCGAGCAGACCGAGCCGCCGCTGACGACGGTCCGTCAGGACATCGAAGGCATGGGCCGGTTGATGGCCCGCATGCTGCTGCGGGACATCGACGGCCGCAGCGGCAAGGAGAGCCCGGAGGGCCCTCCCGCGACCGTCGTCCTGCCGACGACCCTGGTGCGCCGGGAATCCGCCTGAGTGACGGCGGGCGTCGGTGCCCTCGCCCCGCGCGGCCCCCCGCGGCCCCTCGTCCCCGCTCCGGCGCCGTCCCCGCTCCGGCGCCGTCCCCGCTCCGGCGCCGTCCCCGCTCCGGCGCCGTCCCCGCTCCAGGGCGTCCCGTCCCCTCAGCCCCGTTCCGGATCGGTCCTGATCACCGCGAACCGGGCCCCGTAAGGGTCCGTGAGGTGCGCCGGCCGGCCCACGCCCGGCACGTCGGTGGCGGGCTCGTGGACCCGGCCGCCCAGCTCCCGCGCCCTCGCGGCCGTGGCGTCGGCGTCGGTGACCTCGAAGTACGGCAGCCAGCACGCGTCCTCCCCGGTCCTCCCGGTCGCCCCGGGGCCGGTGGGGGCCAGCGGGACGAGGCCGCCGAACATGGCGTCCTCCTCCGCACCCGCCGGGCATACGGTGGTGTACGTGCCGCCGGGGAACGGGACACCGTACGTCTCCCAGCCGAACACGGCGGCGTAGAACGCGGCCGCCGCCGGGACGTCCCGGGTGTGCAGCTCGACCCGGCACAGCGAGCCCGGCTCCCCGGCCAAGTCGAACCCCTTCATCGCGGCCGGCTGCCAGACGCCGAAGGGCACGCCCGCCTTGTCGGCGAGGAGTGCCATGGTGCCCTCGTCCGTGACGGCGGACGGCCGTGCGAGGACCCGGCCCCCGGTCCGCTCGACCGCCTCGGCGGTGGCCGCGGCGTCGGGGCTGTGGAAGTAGACGGTCCAGGCGGGCGGGTTCTGCTCCGCGGTGGTCCGCATCCCGCCGGCGACGGCCCTTCCGTCCCGCTCGAAGACGCCGTAACCGCCGGTTCCGGGCCCCGACGGCAGGAACCGCCAGCCGAAGAGGTCCCCGTAGAAGGAAGCGGCGCCGTCGAGGTCGGGCGTGCCGACGTCGATCCAGTTCGGAGCGCCCGTGACGAAACGGGTGGTGAGCATGGTGCCCTCCTCGATGAGTCCCGTTGCCTGCACCGCCGAGTCTGGCACCGCCCACCGACAATCACCGTCGGCCGTCCTCGCGACACGTCCCGTGACATGTTCCGCGCGCCGCCGTGCGCCCGGCGCGGGAGGCGCCCATCATCGAGTCGAAGCTGCCACTCATCGGAGTCGCAGCTGCCACGGGCTGTCACGGAAGCCGAAGCCGCCGCGCTCTTGGTGGCCGGGCTCGACAGTCGCGTTGAGCGCGCGTTGATCGAACGTTTTTCGCCGCACGGCACGATCGCGCCATGCACAACGAAACGACCATCGCGCCGGACCTGACATGGCACGAACAGGCGCTGTGCGCGCAGACGGGCGCCGACTTCTTCTTCCCCGAGCCGGGCAGTTCGGTCCGCGAGGCGAAGCGCATCTGCGGCATGTGCGAGATGCGCACCGCCTGCCTGGAGTACGCGCTCGACAACGACGAGCGCTTCGGCGTCTGGGGCGGCCTCTCCGAGAAGGAACGTCTCGGCCTCCGGCGCGTCCGGGAATGAACCGGCGCGCCCCCGGTCCGGGCGCGGCCCGCTCTCACCCGTACGCCACCGTGAACTGCACCGTCCCCGCCGGCACCCGCACGTCGTCGCCCGTCACCGCGAGCTGCCGCCCGTCGGCCGAGGCCGAGCGCACGGTGCCGAACCGGCACGGGTAGACGAACCGCACCCGCTCCGGCGCCCGCGTGATGTCCACCGTCACCGTCCGCTGCGCGGGATCATGCGTGAGGCGGTACCCGAACGGCTCCCCGAAGAGGGTCGGCGCCGCGTCCACCGCGACCCGCTCGCCCCCGGGGACCCAGTGCGGCCGTACTCCTGGCGCGATGTACACGTGCGGATCGTGGTCCTCGTCGGCCTCGAAGAACAGGATGTCGCGCAGGAGCAGCAGATACTCGGCGGCCGCCCAGCCGTGCGGCATGTCGCCCATGTACCAGGGCCTGCCGGGCACTTCGGCGAAGTCGGAGGCCACGGGGAAGGCCTGCTGCTCGTTCCAGGCGCCCAGCGCGGCCGGCCGTCCCGCGACCACCGGGGAAGCGGCGCCGACCGCCCAGCCCAGCAGCGCGTCCGCCCGGCCCGGATCACCGGCGAGCAGATACGCGTGCGCCAATTGCAGGGTCAGGTAAGGGCCGTAGGCGTTCCAGGCGGCCTCGTGGCGGTATCCACCGGTCACGAAGCGGGCGTACATGGTGTCCAGGGTCCAGCGCGCCGCGCGGTCCACCTCGTCGCCCAGCTTGCTGCCCATGTGCAGACGCAGCGGATGGAAGTACGCCGCCGCGCCGATCATCGTGGAGTCGAGCCGGCCGACGTCGTCGGGCCCGGTCGGGATGTACGTCTCCCAGGCGCCGTGCGAGCGCTGCTCGCCGATCACCCACCTGATCGCGTCCCCCGTCGCCCGCGCCATGTCGTCGTAGGCGGCCCAGAGTTCGGCGGTCTCGGCGGCCCCGACGCGCTCCGCGAGCCGGGCCGCCTCGTAGAGCCCGGCCAGCGCCCAGAGGTCGTCCCAGAAGTGCCGTTTGCCGCTCTCGCCGAGGTGCTCCGCGCTCCAGCCGGGGTGCAGCAGACCGACGCCGTCGCGGTTGTCGCGGATCCAGCGCGCGGCGTCGCGCACGTAGGGGACGTACAGCTTCGCGCCGAAGCCGGCGCCGGGTCCGCTCGTGCGGTCGAAGCGGCCGATCGCCCACAGGGCCTGCCCGTTGCTGTCCCATTCGTGGGCGTCCTTCTCGTGCGGGCCGCCGTAGAAGCCGTACTCGGCGCACGGCCCGATCCGGCCCCGGCCCTGGTTGAAGCGGAGCGGGTGGTGCGTGCCGAGCTGGTGTCCGGCGAGCGCCGTGTCGCCGGCCAGCGAGCAGGCCGTCGCCTCCACCGACGCGTCACGGATCCAGAAGGAGTCGTAGACGGTCGGCCCCGGATGGATCTCGCCCCGGTCGGAGAGGATCAGCAACTGCGAGCGCGCCTGCCGGAACAGGCCGGGGAGGTGGCCGACGGCGCGCGGCAGCCGGGGCTGCACGCCCTGCCCGAGGAGCTTGGCCGTCCAGAAGTCGCGGTTCGCGCTCTCCAGCCGCTCCACCGGCTCCGCCCGCAGCTCCGCCAGGTCGGCGGGCCCGCTCCACCGGTCCACCGGCAGCCGTACGCCGACCTCGAAGACGTCGCTCCTGGCCAGCCGGAAGTGCCAGCCGAAGACCGCGCTGCACAACCCGGCCACCTGGTCCTCCGCCGCCAGGGCGCCGTTCGGCTTCCCGCCCATGACCAGGTCGTGGAACGGGCTGTGCGCGAGATACGCGTCCGGGTCGGCCGACCCGTCGGGGTTGCCGTACACCCCGTACAGGTCGGGCGCGGTGTCGAAGACCGGGCCCCAGCCGGAGTTGGTCTCCACCCGCCGCTCGTCCGGGAGATGGCGCAGCCAGGTCAGCCTGCGGTCGGTGATCGTGTGGCCGTCGCGGTCGTGCCGCTGGAAGCCGCTCGGCCCGGCCGGCATCAGCGCCGCGCACAGCAGCCCCTCGCGCGCCTCGCCCGTCGGACTGCCCACGGTCACCCGCGCGACCGTCACGTCACGCTGCCGCGGGCCCACGGTCGTGGTGAAGGTGCGCTGCACGAACTCGACACCCTCGGGCGTACGGAACGTCGTCAGCACCACCGGCAGGTGCGGTGCCTCCATCCGCTGCTCCACGCCGCCGCCCTCGGGCAACTGCGGCAGCCGCAGCGTCCCCGTCCGCGGGTCGAACAGGAAGAACGACAGGCAGTACTTGTCGTAGACCGGCTCGATCTCGCCCGCCTGCCCGACCAGGGACTCCTGGCGGTGGTCCTTAACCCCGACCATGGACCAGTAGCGGTACAGGGCGTTGGAGGCGAAGGCCGCCTCCTTCGAGTCGTACGTCCCGGCGTCGAAGGCGTCGCTCCACCGCCGGAAGGCCTGCTGCGCCCACCAGGGCACGGGGTACGGGATCCTGGCCCGCCCCGCCCAGCTCCGCCACATGACCTCGTAGAACATCCACTCATGCGTCTGGGCCACGGCGTTCACCCCCGACTCCTCACCGTTGCACCGCGGGGGTGCGCCGTAAATCCGTTGGGCGGGGCGGGAGGACGCCGTTACGATCATCGGGCGCACCCGGGCGTAGCGCAGTGGCTGGCGCGCCTGCATGGCATGCAGGAGGACGCCGGTTCGAATCCGGCCGCCCGGGCCGCGCGTCGGGGCCCTCGTAGAGCAGAGGCAGACTCGCCGCCTTCTCAGGGTGGATACGCCGGTTCGAATCCGGCCGGGGCCCCGCCAAGGACTGCGCGGGCGGGGGCACATGACGGACGGCGGCGGCATCACCGAGGACGAGCTGGCGGCGTTCCACCGCACGGTGGGCAGGCTGCGGGCGCTCCCCGTCGACGATCCGGTGCGGCTGCGGGCCGAACAGGTCGCGGCTTCCTTCACCCGCGAGGGACGGCTGCGCCGCCGCAAGGCCCGCGGCGCGGAGGACTCGGCGGCGGACGCGGCGGTGATGGCCGACACGGCGACGGGTGCGCTCGACCGGCGGGAGGACGCGCCGCTGAAGGTGCCTGAGACACCGGCCCTGGCACCGGCAGTGACTTCGGTACCGACCGCGACCGTCATCACGTCTGCACCCCCGCCCGCCTTCCGGCGGCCGCGTGGCTGCTACGTCTGCAAGGCGCTCTATCGACAGGTCGACTCCTTCTACCACCGGCTGTGCCCGGACTGCGCCGCCGAGAACCGGGACCGGCGCGCGATGCGCACCGATCTGTCCGGCCGCCGCGCACTGCTCACCGGCGGCCGGGTGAAGATCGGCTTCCAGCTGGCCCTGATGATGCTGCGCGACGGCGCCGAACTCCTCGTCACCAGCCGCTTCCCGCACGACACGGTGCGCCGCTTCCGTGCCGAACCGGGCAGCGAGCGGTGGTGGGACCGGCTGACCGTGCTCGCCGTCGACCTGCGCGACCCGCGCCAGGTGCTCGGCCTGTGCGAGCGGCTGCGCCAGGAGGGCGAGCCGCTGGACATCCTCGTCAACAACGCCGCCCAGACGGTCCGCAGACCCCCTCAGTCGTACGCGCTGCTGGCCGCAGGGGAGCGGGGCGAGCTGCCCCCGGGCGTGCGGCCGGCGCCGGGGTTCGTCCCGATGCGGGCGCTGCCCGGCGGCGCATCGACGCTGCCCGTGGCGCTGCGCGAGGCCGACGAGGCGGGGCTGCTGCCCGACCCGTCCCCGGAGAACTCCTGGTCGGCGCGGCTCGGCGACCTCGATCCGGCCGAGGTCCTGGAGACCCAGCTCGTCAACGCCCTCGCCCCCGCGCTGCTCTGCGACCGGCTGCTCCCGCTGCTGCTCGCCGCGGACCGCCCGCGCCGCTACGTGGTGAACGTGACGGCCGTGGAGGGCCGTTTCGCGGTGCGCAACAAGACCGCGGGCCACCCGCACACCAACATGGCCAAGGCCGCCCTGAACATGCTGACCCGCACCAGCGCCGCCGAACTCGCCGATCAGGGCGTCCACATGTGCGCCGTCGACACCGGCTGGATCACCGACGAGAACCCCGCGCCGAAGAAGGCGCGGATGGCGGGCGCCGGATTCCGTACACCGCTGGACATCGTGGACGGCGCGGCCCGCGTGTACGACCCGATCGTGCGCGGCGAGGCGGGCGCGCCGCTGTCCGGGGTCTTCCTGAAGGACTACCGGGTGGCGGACTGGTGAGCCGGGCGCCGCACCGGCGCCGGACCCTCACCGGTGACCGGTTCTTTCCGGCTCCCGCCCGCCGGCCGGCTCCGCTACGATCACCGGCAAGGGCGGGGCCGTAGCGCAGAGGCAGACGCGCCGGTCTCCACAACCGGAACACGCTGGTTCGACTCCAGCCGCCCCGCCCCCTATTCGCACACGCCGGGCCCGGCTTGCGGCCACCGCCGAAGAATCCGCCCCACGGACCCGAGGCCACCGCCGGAAAACCCGTACCCCGCACACCCGCCGCCGGGCAGACTCTCCCCGGCGGGGGGCGCGCCGCTGGGTGCCGCGCCGGCAGCGGGCGCTCGCCCGGCGGCTGGCCGACGAGGCCGCGGACGCCGGGCTTCCGCTGTACCGGCGGGTCCGCGCCGTCCGGCGGTCGGCGCCCCTGCCGGACGGCGCGCGGCTGCTGCGCCGCTGGACCGGTGCTCGCCGAGCCGGTGCTCGCCGAGCTCGCGCACACCGGCCGGCCCGCCGACGCGCTGCCCGGACTGCTGGCGCACGCGGCCGGTGACAGGGCGCGGACCGCCGTGTACGCGGCCACCCGGGCCTCCCGGTACGCCGCGCCCTCCGTGCTGGCCGGGCAGCTCCGCGAGGTGCTGCGCGCGCCGGACGCCAAGGTGACCGCCCGCAAGGAGGCGGTCCGGCTCGCCGCGGCGCGGCTGCCGGTGCCGGGGGCCCCGCGCTCCTCGCGGAGACGTACGGCCGCCCCGGCACACACCGTGACGTCCGCGCGGCCTGCGTCGCCTTCGCGGGCCGTCTCCTCGCCGGGGAACCCGTCTGGGAAGTACTGGACGACGCCGCCGGCGCCGAGCCCGTACCGCGCACCGCCGTCCTGCGCGTCACCCCGCTCGACCTGCCCGAGCCGCACCGGGCCCGGTACGCCCGCCTGGTCCGGGTCGTCGCCGCC
>NZ_JBHWHV010000085.1:0-33174 GCF_042732375.1 Streptomyces sp. NPDC059785 | reverse complement strand
GTCCCGGCCGTCCACGGCCGGGACCCCTACGCGTCGTGCGTCGTACATACGGCACCCGCGCTCCGCCCGTCACACGAGTGCGCAACTTTTTCACCGTGGCGCACGGAGTGGTGCACAGTGCGCGGAAAGCGTGAATCCGGGCGTAACCGGCCGACCGGCGGGCACCCGGCTCACACGTCGGGCGCCGGTGCGCAAGGGAACCAGCGCGCCTCCAAGCCGGCGCCCGGCGTCCAGCCGCCATCGGCTCCGGCGCGCGGTCGGCGGCGAGTCGGCGACCGGGCCCCTCACGCTTCCGCGCGCTCCCGGGTGCGGTGACCGCTGATCCGCGTTCCCCCTTCCTTCTCGGTGGCGACGACGGAGGCGGACAGGAGCGTCGCGGCCGAGAGGCTGCCCCAGAGGGCGGCCGGGCCGAGCGGTGCGAGAGCGGTGATGACCGCCGGGGAGACGGCGAGGCCGAAGCCCGTGGAGAGCTGGAGGCGCGCGAGGGCACGTCCCAGGACGGGCGTCGGGGCGAGTGCCGTGACGAGCGCGGTGGCGCTGCCGGCGTAGATGATCTCGCCGATCGTGCAGAGCACGGACACCATGGCGACGGCTGGGACGGCCCAGCCGTGCCCCAGTGAGGCGGTTGCGAGGAAACCGAGGTAGGACGCGGCCAGTACCACGCCGGAGAGGGCCAGCACGGTCCGCCGGGAGAAGCGGGACATGAGGACGGTGACCGGCACCTGGAGCGTGACGACCAGCGTCGTGTTGGCCGCGAAGACGGCCGCCGGCCACACCGGGGACGCGTGCAACTGCGTCACCAGGACCAGCGGGAGCGCGATCTCGGGAACGTTGAGGCAGAAGACGTAGACCACATTCGCGGCGAGCAGCGCACCCATCCGGGGCGCGGGCACGTCGTCCCCCTTCCCGGCCGGGGCGGCCTCCGCCGGACGCGCGTGCACGTGCACCGACCACGCCAGGGCGGCCGCGGCCAGATAGGCGAGCGCGGTGACGGCCGCCAGCGCCCGCAGCACGGTGGTGCCGCCCGCCAGGCACACGGTGGCGAGGAGGGCTCCGACGCCCAGGGCGGCATTGCGCAGGGCGCGGGCCCACGCGAGCGCGGTGTCGCGCTCCCGGCCGTGGGCGACCGTCGCCACGAGCGCGGCGTGGGCCGCGGGCCAGGCCTGGTTGCCGATGCCGAGGAACAGCGCCGCCGCCGCGAAGAGCCGGACGTGGCCCGCGGGGGCGGCGAGCAGCAGCGCCACGCCCAGCACCCGTACCAGCATCGACGCCGCCACGACCGTGCTGCGTGCGCCGCGGTCCAGCCAGCGGCCCACCGCGGGCACGCACACCAGGCCCGCGACGATGCCGGCGGTCATGGCGGTGCCGGTGACCGGCGCGGACAGCTTCAGCACCGTCACGCCGTAGAGCAGCAGGAAGGGCCGCAGCAGGCCGGTGCCCAGCGCGTCCACGGCCAGGGCCACGGCGTAGCGGGGGCCTCCTGAGGCGTGGACGAGGGCGCGGGGCCGGATTCTCGCGGGAGTTGTCATGGCGCAAGACGGTGCGTCCGGCCGCCGGGGCGGGACACGTCGGTTGACGAACCTCGTCAATCGGCGCCCTCGCCGGGGCGTCCGGGTGTTGATGATGGGGGAATGACGTTGAGGATCGACATCAGCGCTCTGCCGTCCGAACGCGTACGGTTCGCCGCCTCTCCGCTGGCCGAGCTGACCGCGATGCTGCACGTGCTGGCCGAACCCGGACACCATCCGCAGTTCGCCGGCTGGGCCGCCGACGTCTGGGCCGGGCTGCGGCCGGAACCGGCCGAACGGCTTCGGGAGGCGGACTTCCTCTGGCGTTCCTCGCAGGCCGACTTCCTGATCCCCGCGCGGCCCCGGCCGACCCTCACCGAAGAACTGGACGACGTGGACCGGATCGACGACGAGACGTACGTGACCGCCGCGCTCGTCACCACCTGCGGCAGCAGCCGGGTCCACTTCCCCGGGACGTCGCCGCTCACCGACGCACCCGCGCGCGAGCGGGCCCTCGACCTCGCCCAGGCCCGCGGCGCGCGGCAGGAGGCCTTCGCGGAACGGCTGCTCGCGGACCCGGCCGTGGTACGGGCGCGGGTGCGCCGCACTCTCGAAGAGTGCGCCGAGGCGTTCTTCGACGATGCCTGGGCGGGCGCGGCGGTGCGGCTCGCAACCGATCTGCGCCTGAAGAACGACCTGCTCAGACGGCACGGCATCGGGGCGGCACTCGCCTCGGTCTCCGGCGCGGTCGCCCTGGCGCCGGACGGCGACTTCATCATCGTGGACAAGGTGCAGGACAAGGCGACCGCCGCCCGTGGCGCCGGGGTCACCTTCATCCCCAGCGTATTCGGCCGCCCGCACCTGGTGGCGGTTCACGCCCCCGGGTGGCATCCGGTGGTGCAGTACCCCGTCGCCGAGCCCGGTCCGGCGGAGCCGGTCTCCCTGGAGACGGTCACCCTCCGGCTGGAGGCGCTCGCGCACCCGGTACGGCTGCGGCTGCTGCGCACCCTGGCCCGCGGCCCGCACACCACCGCCGAGCTGGCCCACTTCTGGGAACTGTCACCCCCTGAGGTGTCCCGCCACCTGGCCGTCCTGCGCCGCGCGAACCTGCTCACGGCGCGGCGGCAGGGCCGTTACGTCCGGTACACCCTCAATCTGTCCGACCTGACGGACCTGGGCACCGATCTGCTGGCGGCTGTACTGCGCTGACAACACGTGAGCCCCACCCCCGTGTTCCGGGGTGGGGCTCAGTATGTGGAGCGCCGGGCAGGCCTTGCACCTGCATTTCCCCGCAGGAAGCGGGGCGTCTTTCCTTGGACCACCAACGCGTGGGCCGGGCTACCGAGTTGCGGTGACCGGCTCAAGATCCACTGTACCCCACGTTCACCCGTTCGCGCGACGTCCGGTGCGGGAAAGGCGGTTGAAGGGCCAGCCCCGGGACGTCCTGCCGTCCCCGTCCCCGGCTCCCCGCACGGAAGACCGCGGTCGCGGGATCGCCGACGGCTCGCGCTCGCCCAGCCGTACCGTCACGGCCGCCGGCGCCCCCGCGTCGATCACCGCGATCCGTTCCGCCGTGACCCCCTCGTACAGGGTCGGTTCCACCGGGATCGCGAAGGCGTCGTGACCGATCAGCGTGCGGGCGCCGTCGGGGCGCGCAGCCACCGCCGCGCACGCGTCGTACCGGACGGTGACCGAGCCCCGTACGTCCGTCAGGGAGACGCCCTCCTCGCCGATCGTGAGCGTGATCCCGTCGCGCTCCAGCGAGCGGTGCCGTGTTCCGGTCACCGCCGACTCCGAGTACTGCGGGGCCAGGGTGAAACCCGCCCAGTCCGCGCGTCCGCCCGGTACCTGGAGCAGCGCCGTCGACCACATCTCGCGGGCCACCTCGCGCAGGTCCTCCACCGTCACCGCCGCCAGTTCCGCGCGGTGCTCGTCCGGGTGCAGGATCCGGTGGCCGAGCAGCAGGTTCAGCGCGTACGACGGCACCGCCGCCGCCGCGAAGTCCGGGGCGTCGTACACCTTCAGCGCCTTCGCGCGCGCGGAGTCCAGCTCCGACCGCTCGATGCGGCCCGCCCGCAGCCGGGCCAGGACGTCCACGAAACCGCCGACCACCGCGTCCTGCTTCTGCGGCAGCGCGTCGGCGAACGCGGCCAGCGTCGCGTACTCGGCGTCGCGCGGCGTGTAGTCCGAGTCGACGGCGTACGAGTAGCCGCCCTCCTGGCGCAGGTCCTGGAAGAGGGCCTGGCCCACGACGTCGGCGAAGAGCGCCGCCGCCGTGGAGCGGCGCACGACCGCGTCGAACACCACGTGCCCGTCCTCGCCCTGCACGTACGCGGGTGTGGACGGGAGCACGCCCGACACGGGCGGGTCCGGGAAACGCTCCCCCGCGGGCAGGTTCAGATTCAGCTCCCTCAGCACGCCGCTGTCGCCGCCCGTTGTCCACAGCACCGCGTTGCTGCTGGTGAAGCGGGTCCGCGCCCACTCCCGTACCTGCTCCGCCGTCAGGCCCCACGTGCCCAGTTCGCTGTAGCTGGACAGGCCGTGGCCCCGCGGTCCGTACCGCCACAGCGGCATGCGGTGGCGCGGGCCCTGGCCGCGGCCCGCCGCCTCCGTGCGGAGGATCTCCTTCTCCGTCTCCAGGCGGTCCAGCGGCAGATCGCGCAGGGCCGCGCAGACCGCGTTCAGATGCGCCACCACCTCCGCCTCGCCGCCCGTGACGTGGAAGAGCGTGTACGTGTCCGCCGTCGCGCCGTTGTGGCGGACGTCCGTCAGGCCCAGCCGGTGCAGCGCCAGGTGCTCGACGAGGTGGGTGATCCCGGCGGTGGCCAGGGTCTCGTCCGCGCGTCCCACGCGGAAGAACAGGCCGGCGGTCAGCTCGCCCGCGCGCGGCGCGTGGAGCGTCGGCACGCCCTGCGTGACGGTGTGGGTGATCGGCTCCGGCAGCTTGCCGAGATCCACCGCTGCGGTCCGTACGGGCTCTCTGGTCATCGTGACTCCCCCCACGCGACGGCCAGCGCGGCCTTGCGGAACTTGACGAAGTACGCCTCCGGATTCACCAGGTACGACCAGGGGAACTCGGACGCCCGGTCCTCCATTTCGAGGAAGTGCGGCACCGCGTCCTGGTGGTGGCCGCCCAGCGAGAAGGCCAGCGCGAACGTGCTGTGCGCGCCGAGCCCGTGGAAGCCCGGCCGGTAGTCGCGGTGCAGCACCGAGACCTGGGCCGCGAAGCGCAGGTCGTCGCGGACCGGCAGGCCCCGCATGTACGCCGCGCCCTCCAGGTCCTGCCCGAGTTCCAGGAAATGCTCCACGTGGGCGAGGGCGACCAGGGCGGCCGAGTGCGAACCGTCAGGGGAGGCCGCCGCGCACTCGCGGGCGAAGCCGTGCGCCGCCTCCCACGAGCCGCCCCACTTCGGGCAGAGCTGCTGGAGGAGCAGCGTCTGCGCCGGATAGTGGTGCGGGTGGTGGGCGGCGAGCCGGTCGTAGCGGCGGCGCGCCTCCGCGGCGCCGAGCTCCAGGCCGCGGGCCGTGATCAGCCGCACCGTCCAGGCGTGCGCGTACGCCGGGTGCTCGGCGCACACCTCGATCAGCAGCTGCTCCGCCCGCCGCAGCCAGGCGTGGAACCGGTCGAACTGTTCGCGCGAGACCTGCTCGGCGTAGGCGTCGCCGCGGATGCCCCAGCCGATGTGCACGTAGCGCTCGGCGAGCAGGGCGCGGGGGAGCGGGTCGCCGGGGTGGTCGGCCGCCGCGCGCTCCAGCCACGTTTCCGCGCCCGCCATCTCCGCCACCAGGCTCGACGCGAACGAACGCTGCTCCTCGGTGCCGAGCGCCGCGATGAACCCGGCGACGCCGGGCCAGTCGCCGCGTGTCGCCGCCGCCCGCAGCGGCGCCAGCTCCGGCATCGTGTCGAACGGGTCGAAACGCGGTCGCGCCGACACCCCCGCGGCCTCGCCCGAGCCGCCGCTTCTCCAGGCCATGCCTCAGCCCCCAAGGCGTGAGAGATCCAAGATCCAAGAAATACGGGGACGGTGCGTGCCCTGCCCGAGCCCCCCGGCTCGTGCGCCCCGTCGTCCGGCGATCACCCGAGGTGACCGTGATCGCGATCGTGCTCGTGCTCGTGATGGTGATCGTGATCGTGATCGCCGCAGGCTAGCAGCAGGGTCGGACAACCGGCCCCCGCCCGGTCGTAGGGTGCGGGCATGAGCATCATCGGGGTCGGTATCGACGTGGCGGAGATCGACCGGTTCGGGAAATCCCTGGAGCGTACGCCCGGACTGGCCGAACGGCTCTTCCTGGACAGCGAGTTGCTGCTGCCCAGCGGTGAGCGGCGGGGCGTCGCCTCGCTCGCGGCCCGCTTCGCCGCGAAGGAGGCGCTGGCCAAGGCGCTGGGCGCGCCGGCGGGGCTGCACTGGACGGACGCCGAGGTCTGGGTCGAGCCCAGCGGGCAGCCGCGGCTGCGGGTACGGGGGACGGTGGCGGCCCGCGCCGCCGAACTCGGCGTCCGCTCCTGGCACGTCTCCCTCAGCCATGACGCGGGGGTGGCCTCGGCCGTGGTGGTGGCGGAGGGCTGATCCCGGCCGTTCGCCCGCCACGCGTTTCCGGTGCCCCGGTGGCCTTACCGGCGGTGGTCCCGCGCTGCGTCCGGCGGTGGTCCCGCGCCGCGTCCGGGAGATGCGGGAGACTCGTACGTATGCGTACTGCGTACACCGTGGAGACCGTGAGGACCGCCGAACGGGAGCTGATGGCGCGGCTTCCGGAAGGGGCACTGATGCAGCGCGCCGCGGCCGGACTGGCCGCCGCCTGCGCCGACTTGCTGAACCGCGCCGCGGGCCGGGTCTACGGCAGCCGGGTCGTGCTGCTGATCGGCAGCGGGGACAACGGCGGCGACGCCCTGTACGCGGGGGCGCGGCTCGCCCGGCGCGGCGCGGGCGTCGCCGCCGTGCTCCTGGCCCCCGAGAGGACCCACGCCGCGGGGCTCGCCGCGCTGCTCCGGGCGGGCGGCACCACCCTCTCGCCGGAAGCCGCCGACGCCCACGCGCACGCTGATGCCGATGCCCACGCGCACGCCGATGCCGACGCCCACGCGCACGCCGATGCCCACGTCGGTGGCGGCGCCGACGCGGCGATCCGGCGGGCCCACCTCGTCGTGGACGGCATCGTCGGGATCGGCGGCAAGGGCGGGCTGCGGCCCGAGGCGGCGCGGCTGGCCCGGCTCGCCGACGACTCGCGCGCCGCCGTCGTCGCCGTGGACCTGCCGAGCGGCGTCGACGCCGACACCGGCGAGGTCCCGGGCGCCGCCGTCCGCGCCGATCTGACCGTCACCTTCGGCACGCACAAGCCCGCGCTGCTGATCGATCCGGCGCGCGAGTACGCCGGTTCCGTGCGCCTCGTCGACATCGGGCTCGACCTGCCCGAGGAGGCCGACCTGGAGGCGCTGCACCACGCGGACGTGGCGGCGCGGCTGCCGGTGCCGGGCGCGGAGAGCGACAAGTACCGGCGCGGGGTCGTCGGGATCGCCGCCGGGTCGGCGCGCTATCCGGGCGCCGCGGTGCTCGCCGTGTCGGGCGCGCTGCGCGGCGGCGCGGGGGCCGTGCGGTACGTCGGGCCCGCCGGGGACGCTGTGATCGCGCGGTTCCCGGAGACGCTGGTGTCGGACAAGGGGCCCCGGGAGGCGGGCCGGGTGCAGGCGTGGGTCGTGGGGCCGGGCGCCGGGGACGACGCCTCGTCGGTCGCCGAGGTGCTCGCCTCGGACGTGCCCGTGCTCATCGACGCGGACGGGCTCCGGCTCGCCGACCGCGACGCCGTACGGGGCCGGACGGCGCCGACGCTGATGACCCCGCACGCCGGGGAGGCCGCCGCGCTGCTCGGCGTCGACCGCGAGCAGGTCGAACGGTCGCGGCTGTCGTCGGCCCGCGAACTGGCCGCGCTGTACGGGGCGACGGTGCTGCTCAAGGGGTCGACGACGGTGGTCGCCGAGCCGGGCGGCGGAGCGGTGCGGGCCAATCCGACGGGCACGCCGTGGCTGGCCACCGCGGGCAGCGGCGACGTGCTCTCGGGTCTGGCCGGCTCGCTCCTCGCCGCCGGGCTCCCGCCTCTCGACGCGGGCAGCGTGGGCGCCTACCTCCACGGCCTCGCCGGCCGCTTCGCCGCCCACGGCGCGCCCGCGGGGGCACACGACGTGGCGGAGGCGATCCCGGCGGCCTGGCGGGACGTACGGGACGCGGACGCCTGACCGGCGGGACGCGGGCGGCTGACCAGAGGGGGCTCAGGCGTGACGGGGTTCAGGCGTGACTCGGCTCCGGCGACCGACCGGGGCTCGGGCGTGATGGGACGTGAGGGGCGACGGGGCTTGAGGAGTGACGGGACTTGGGGAGTGACGGGGACTGCTGAGGGCCTGGGCGATCCCCCACCAGAGCCCGTCCCTCCCCCCACCGGTCCTGGGGCCGGGAGTGCTGTCCTGGCCCTCTGAGACACTGGGGACGCCATGACTGAGACTGCATTCCCGGGGGCGGCCGAGGCCGCGTCCTCGCGCGCTCGCGCCGAGATCGACCTGGCCGCCGTGCGGGCCAACGTCCGGAGCCTGCGCGCCCACGCGCCCGGCGCGGCCCTCATGGCCGTCGTGAAGGCGGACGGATACGGGCACGGCGCCGTGCCGTGCGCCCGCGCCGCCCTCGCCGCGGGCGCCACCTGGCTGGGCACCGCCACCCCGCAGGAGGCGCTCGCGCTGCGCGCCGCGGGCCTGACCGGCCGCATCATGTGCTGGCTCTGGACCCCCGGCGGCCCCTGGCGGCAGGCGATCGAGGCGGATCTCGACGTGGCGGTCGGCGGGATGTGGGCGCTGCGTGAGGCCGTCGCCGCGGCCCGCGAGACGGGCACGCCCGCCCGGGTGCAGCTCAAGGCCGACACCGGTCTGGGCCGCGGCGGCTGCCAGCCCGCCGACTGGCCCGAGCTGGTCCGGGAGGCGCGGCGCGCCGAGGACGAGGGGCTGCTGCGGATCACCGGCCTGTGGTCCCACTTCGCCTGCGCCGACGAGCCGAACCACCCCTCCATCGCCGCCCAGCTCACCCGCTTCCGGGAGATGGTGGCGTACGCGGAGGAGCGGGGCGCCCGCCCCGAGGTGCGGCACATCGCCAACTCGCCCGCCGTGCTGACCGTCCCGGACAGCCACTTCGACCTCGTCCGCACCGGCGTCTCCCTCTACGGGATCTCGCCCAGCCCCGAGCTGGGCACCCCGGCCGACTTCGGGCTCCGCCCGGCGATGACGCTCAGCGCGTCGCTCGCCCTGGTCAAGCACGTACCGGGCGGCCACGGTGTCAGTTACGGCCACCACTACGTCACCCCCGGCGAGACCACCCTCGGCCTGGTGCCCCTCGGCTACGCGGACGGCATCCCGCGCCACGCCTCGGGCACCGCCCCGGTACTGGTCGACGGCAAGTGGCGGACGATCGCGGGCCGGGTCGCGATGGACCAGTTCGTGGTCGACCTCGGCGGCGGCGAACCCCCGGCCGGCGCACGGGCGCTGCTCTTCGGCCCCGGCGACGACGGCGAGCCCACCGCCGAGGACTGGGCACAGGCGGCCGGCACGATCGCGTACGAGATCGTCACGCGCATCGGAACCCGCGTCCCCCGTGTCTACGTGAACCAAGACGTGAACGAGCGACTCCAGGGGTAACCCGCTAACGGTGACTCGCTCGGTACGACGCGGCGAGGCGGACGAGCGGGACGGCGGACGCGGACGACGGCGGACATGGGCACTGCGGCGAAGAGGAGCGGTACGTGAGCGAGAGCAGTGCGGAGGCAGCGGCTGTCGCGGAGGCCGCCGCGGCAGCCGCCGCCACCGCCGGGACCTGGCGCAGGGCCGGCGGTTTCGCCGGGACCGCCGTCGGCGTCATCGCCGTGGGCGCCGCCGCCGGTGTCGCGATAGAGCGGCTCACGGTCGGCCGCGGGATGCGCCGCAAGGCCCGCCTCGCCCTCGACTCCGCCGGGCCCTACGGCTCGCTGCGCGGCACCCCGGGCAAGGCGGACGCGGACGACGGCACCACGCTGTACTACGAGGTGGACGACGCCGAGACCGACGTCACGCTCAGCCCGCGCCGCCGCCGGCTCTTCGGCCGCAAGGCCCCGGCCCCGGTCACCGTGGTCTTCAGCCACGGCTACTGCCTCAACCAGGACTCCTGGCACTTCCAGCGGGCCGCGCTGCGCGGCGTGGTGCGCACGGTGTACTGGGACCAGCGCAGCCACGGCCGTTCCGGGCGGGGCGTCGGCCAGGTCAGGGACGACGAGCCGGTCACCATCGACCAGCTCGGCCGGGACCTCAAGGCCGTCATCGACGCGGCCGCGCCCGAGGGCCCGATCGTGCTGGCCGGGCACTCCATGGGCGGCATGACGGTCATGGCCCTCGCCGACCAGTTCCCGGACCTCGTCCGGGACAGAGTCGTCGCCGTCGCGCTCGTCGGTACGTCGTCGGGCGGGATGGGCGAGGTCAACTTCGGGCTGCCGGTCGCGGGCGTCAACGCGGTGCGCCGGGTGCTGCCGGGGGTGCTGAAGGCGCTGGGGCGGCGGGCCGAACTGGTCGAGCGCGGGCGGCGGGCCACGGCCGATCTGTTCGCCGGGATCATCAAGCGGTACTCGTTCGCCTCGCGGGACGTCGACCCGGCCGTGGAGCGGTTCGCCGAGCGGATGATCGAGGGCACGCCGATCGACGTGGTCGCCGAGTTCTACCCGGCGTTCACCGACCACGACAAGACCGAGGCGCTCGCCCGCTTCGCGGACCTGCCCGTGCTCGTCCTGGCCGGGACCGGGGACCTGGTCACCCCGAGCGAGCACAGCGAGGCCATCGCCGACCTGCTGCCGGACGCCGAGCTGGTGCTCGTCCCCGATGCCGGGCACCTGGTGATGCTGGAACACCCCGAGGTCGTCACGGACCGGGTCGCCGACCTTCTCATGCGCGCGGGCGCCGTCCCGGCAGGGGCTACCGTGGGTGGCTATGGAAGCACCAGCAGCACCGCACAACCCGGCTGAGACCGCGACGGGCGAGCCTGGGACCGCCTCCGGCGACCCGGCCGGGACCGCCGCGGACGGGGTCAGTGTCCGGATCACCGTCACCTCCCCCGAACAGATGCAGCAACTGGGCCGCCGCCTCGCCGCGCTGCTGCGGGCCGGTGACCTCGTCATGCTGAACGGGGAGCTCGGCGCCGGGAAGACCACGCTGACCCGGGGCCTCGGCGCGGGCCTGAACGTCCGGGGCGCCGTCACGTCCCCGACGTTCGTCATCGCGCGCGTGCACCCCTCCCTCGGCGACGGGCCGCCGCTCGTGCACGTGGACGCGTACCGCCTGGGCGGCGGGCTCGACGAGATGGAGGACCTGGACCTCGACGTCTCGCTGTCCGACTCGGTGATCGTCGTGGAGTGGGGCGAGGGCAAGGTCGAGGAGCTGACCGACGACCGGCTGCACCTGGTGATCCACCGGGCCGAGGGGGACACCACGGACGAGGTGCGGCAGGTGACGGTGACCGGGCTCGGGGCCCGCTGGGCGGCGGCCGACCTCCGCGGACTGACGGCCTGAGCCGTGCGGCGGGTGTGCGCGGCCTGAGCCGTGCGGCCGCCCGGCAGATGTGTGCGGCCTGAGCCGTGCGGCCGCCCGGCAGGTGTGCGCGGCCTTGGCTGCGCGGCGGTCCGGCAGGTGTGTGCGGCCTGAGCTGCGCGAGCGCCCGGCAGGTGTGCGCGGGCTGGGCGCCTGCTGGGTTTTTCATGAACGTTCCGACGACCTGTCGGCAAAGTGTTGCATCCGGCCTCCCGGCCGTGGTCACATGGACATCAGCTCGTAGTTAGGTCTACCTAACCACGCTTGCCCCCGCGGCCCCAGGAGGCGTCCATGCCGGTACCCGAACGAGACGAGGCGCTGCCGCGCGCGGTGGCCGGGGTGCCGACCGGAGTGCCGGCCGGGCTGTCGATGCGTGATCTGCTCGCGTCCTGCGCGGCGGCCCGCGAGGTGTCCACCCCGCCCCGGCTGCCCGCACCGCCCGTCACCGGACAGCACCGGCCCGCCGAAACGGTGCGGCCTGCCACGGTGCGACGGGCCGAAGCAGCCTGAACGCGACCGAGTAAACGTCTCTGCCGAAAGCCGCCGACGAAAGCCGCTGCCTGAACGTGACTGCCTTAACGTCTCTGCAGAACGTGTTCGTCCGCGCGTGACTACTTGATGACGACGATCTTCTGGCCGACCGTCGCGAACTCCCACATCGCGTCGCCGTCCGCGCGGGACTCGCGGATGCCGCCCGTCTTGACCGACGCGTCGGGCTTGGCCGTCGAGCCGCTGACCGCCGCGCTGAAGCCGATCGCGACGCCCTCGTTGGCGGCGAAGCGGACCACGTGCTCGATCGGGACGCCGTCCGAGCCGGTCACCGCGTTCGAGCGGGACGTGACCGAGTAGGAGCCGGGCAGCGGGTCCACCGTGCTCGGGGTGACCTTGAAGCTGCGCTGCACCTTGTTGTCCGCGCCGACCAGCCAGACCCGGTCGTCGTCCACCGAGTACACGACCCGCTCGCCGGTGCCGGACGCGCCCGGCAGCGCCGCCGGGTCCTTCTTGTTCCGCGGGGCCTTCGACGTGGTGGCCGTGGGCGACTTCGCCGCACTGGGCTTGCCCAGGTCGTCCGGCACCTTGGCCGACGCCTGGTAGGCGAGGAAGCCGACTGCGACGATGGCCGCCGCGGTGAGCCCGGCCACGAATCCCGAGCTGCTCCTAGCCACCTTGTGTGCCCACCTCTCGTGCCACGTATCCAGGCCTTACATCGTTTGTGGTGACGGTAGCAGCAGGGGCGCGGCATCCCGGGTCGGCCGTGCCCCGGTCCGGAGCGCCGTAGGCTGTTTGCGTGCTCTTGCTCGCTCTGGATACCGCCACCCCAGCCGTCACCGTCGCCCTGCACGACGGCACGTCCGTCGTCGCCTCGTCGAGCCAGGTGGACGCGCGCCGGCACGGCGAACTGCTGCTGCCCGCCGTCGACCGGGTCGTCGCCGAGGCCGGCACCCGGCTCGACGCCGTCACCGGCATCGTGGTCGGCGTGGGCCCCGGCCCCTACACCGGGCTGCGCGTGGGCCTGATGACCGCCGACACCCTGGGCTTCGCGCTCGGCGTCCCCGTGCACGGGCTGTGCACCCTCGACGGGCTCGCCCACGCCGCCGGCCTCGACGAGCCCTTCGTGGTCGCCACGGACGCGCGCCGCAAGGAGGTCTACTGGGCGCGGTACGACGACGCCCGCACCCGCGTGACCGAGCCCGCCGTCGACCGGCCCGCCGAGATCGCTCAGACGGTCGCGGGCCTGCCCGCGGTCGGCGCCGGTGCGCTGCTCTACCCCGAAATCTTCCCGGTGGTCCGCGAGCCCGAGCACGTGTCGGCCGCCGCCCTCGCCGAGCTGGCCGTGCGGAAGCTGGCGGCGGGCGAGGAGATGGCCGAGCCCCGGCCGCTGTACCTGCGCAGACCGGACGCCCAGGTCCCGAAGAACTACAAGGTGGTCACCCCCAAGTGACGAACGGGACGACCGGGACGGCCGGGCCGGACGCGACGGCCGGGCTGCGCGAGATGCGCTGGTGGGACATCGATCCCGTACTGGACCTGGAGAAGGACCTCTTCCCCGAGGACGCCTGGTCGCGGGGGATGTTCTGGTCCGAGCTGGCCCACTCGCGCGGCCCCGGGGCGACCCGGCGCTACGTCGTCGCCGTCGCCGGGGACCGGCTCGTCGGATACGCGGGACTGGCCGCCTCCGGCGACCTGGCCGACGTACAGACCATCGCCGTGGCCCGGGACCAGTGGGGGACCGGGCTCGGCGGGCGGCTGCTGACCGATCTGCTGCGGGCGGCGACGGCGTTCGAGTGCGCCGAGGTCATGCTCGAGTGCCGGGTCGACAACGTCCGCGCGCAGAAGCTCTACGAGCGCTTCGGCTTCGCACCCATCGGGTTCCGGCGCGGCTACTACCAGCCGGGGAACGTCGACGCCCTGGTGATGCGGCTGACCGACCCCTCGGCCTCCGTACCGGTCGAACCGGATTCTCTGCAAGCGCAAGACACTCGAGGAACACAAGGAACCGGGACCCATGGCTGACTCGCGCGACGAACCCCTCGTCCTCGGCATCGAGACCTCCTGCGACGAGACCGGCGTCGGCATCGTCCGCGGCACCACCCTGCTCGCCGACGCGATCGCCTCCAGCGTGGACGAGCACGCACGCTTCGGCGGTGTGGTGCCCGAGGTCGCCTCCCGCGCCCACCTGGAGGCGATGGTGCCGACCATCGAGCGGGCGCTGAAGGAGGCCGGGGTCAGCGCCAGGGACCTGGACGGCATCTCCGTCACCGCGGGGCCCGGGCTCGCGGGCGCCCTGCTCGTTGGCGTCTCGGCCGCCAAGGCGTACGCCTACGCCCTCGGCAAGCCGCTCTACGGCGTCAACCACCTCGCCTCCCACATCTGCGTGGACCAGCTGGAGCACGGCGCGCTGCCCGAGCCGACGATGGCGCTGCTGGTCTCCGGCGGCCACTCCTCGCTGCTGCTGTCCACGGACATCACCTCCGACGTCCGGCCGATGGGCGCGACCATCGACGACGCGGCGGGCGAGGCGTTCGACAAGATCGCCCGCGTGCTGAACCTCGGCTTCCCCGGCGGTCCGGTCATCGACCGGTACGCGCGCGAGGGCGACCCGGACGCGATCGCGTTCCCGCGCGGGCTGACCGGCCCGCGCGACCCGGCGTACGACTTCTCCTTCTCCGGGCTGAAGACGGCCGTGGCGCGCTGGATCGAGGCGAAGCGGGCGGCCGGCGAGGAGGTGCCGGTGCGGGACGTGGCCGCGTCCTTCCAGGAGGCGGTCGTGGACGTGCTGACCCGCAAGGCCGTGCGGGCCTGCAAGGACGAGGGCGTCGACCACCTGATGATCGGCGGCGGTGTCGCGGCGAACTCGCGGCTGCGGGCGCTGGCACTGGAGCGGTGCGAGGCCGCGGGGATCAAGCTCCGGGTGCCCCGGCCGAAGCTGTGCACGGACAACGGCGCGATGGTCGCCGCGCTCGGCGCGGAGATGGTGGCCCGGGGCCGTGCCGCCTCCGACTGGGACCTGTCGGCCGACTCCTCGCTCCCGGTGACGGAGCCGCACGTGCCGGGTCACGCCCACGACCATGCGCACGGCCACGACCACGTGCACGAGGTCAGCAAGGAGAACCTGTACTCATGACCGTGGCGCTGATGTGGGAGGCCCGCGCCGTCACCGGGCGCGGCGAGGAACTGCTCGCCTGGGTGCGGGAACGGGAGCTGTCCGCTCCGCCGCTGCGCCGGGAGATCCTCCGGGCGCCGCAGGACCGGGTCCTGGTCATCACCTGGTGGGACGCGGCGTACGACGCCGAGCTCCCCGAACTGCCGGAGCCGGACGGGGAGCTGGTGACGCGCGCGGTGCACCGGTGGCGGTTCGAGTCAGTCACCGGTTCCTGACTCGGTCACCGGTTCCTGACGCCCGGTGACCGAGTCACCGGTTCCTGACGGCCGGTCCGCCTCCGGTACGGAGTGCACCTCCGCCGGGCACAGCAGCACCCGGTCCGGGCCGACCGTGCGCTCCGGGCCGGTGAGCGTGAGGCGCGCGGTGTGGCGGACGTCCGCGCTGGACGCCGCCAGGCGCAGTTCCAGCGCTCCCGGCTCGACCACGCGGCGGCCGGTGCGGTCGGTGAACGCGGCCAGGTCCGCGTGGAAGCCGAACCGGACCCGCTTCGCCTCCCCGGCCGCCAGCTCCAGCCGCTGGTAGCCGATCAGCCGCACGTCGGGGCGGGTGACCCGGGCCACCGGGTCGTGCAGATAGAGCTGCACGACCTCCGCGCCCGCGCGGTCGCCGGTGTTGCGGACGGTGACCTCGACGTCGTACGAACCGTCCGTGCTCGTCTCCGCGCTCGCCGCCGGGTCCGCCTCCCAGGCGAAGGTCGTGTACGAGCGGCCGTGTCCGAACGGGTACAGCGGGGTCGGGTCCAGGTTGCTGACCTCGCCCGCCAGGCCCAGCGGCGGCTGGAGGTACGTCCACGGCTGGCCGCCGGGGTCGCGCGGGACGCTGACCGGCAGCCGGCCGCCGGGGTTGACCCGGCCGCTGAGCACGCCCGCGAGCGCCGGGCCGCCCTCCTCGCCCGGGAAGAACGCCTGCACGGTGGCGGCGAGCCGGCCCTGCCAGCGGCCGAGCGCGTACGGGCGTCCGGTGAGCAGGACCAGGACCACGGGCGTGCCGGTCGCCGTCAGCGCGTCGAGCAGGTCCGCCTGTACGCCGGGCAGCCTCAGGTCCGCGGCGTCGCAGCCCTCGCCCGAGGTGCCGCGCCCGAACAGGCCCGCCCGGTCGCCCAGGACCGCCACGCAGACGTCCGCCTCCGTGGCGCGTGCGACGGCCTCCGCGAAGCCCGAGGTGTCCTCGTCGGTGGTGTCGCAGCCCTCGGCGAAGGCGAGCTTGGCGTCGGGGAGGTCGGCGCGCAGCGACTCCCACACGGTGGGGATGTCGATGCCCAGCGGCTGGTCCGGGTGGTGGACGCCGACGTGGGACGGGAACGAGTAGCAGCCCAGCATGGCCAGGCGGTCGTGGGCGCGGGGGCCGACGACCGCGACGCGGGTGTCCGCGGGCAGTGGCAGCGCCCCGCCCGGGTTGTCGAGCAGGACCACGGAGGACTCCGCGAGGCGGCGGGCGAGCGCGCGGTTGGCCGGCGGGTCGAGATCGACGACCGAGGGCACGTCCGTGCCCGGTTCGGCGTCCAGCAGCCCCGCCTCGCACTTCTGCACCAGGACCCGGCGGGCCGCCCGGTCCACCAGCGCCTCGTCGACGGTGCCCGCGCGGACCGCCTCGGTCAGCGCCTCCCCGTAGCAGCGCAGGGTGGGCAGCTCCACGTCGACGCCCGCCGCGAGGGCCGCGTGCGCCGCGCCCGCCGGGCTGTCCGCCACCCGGTGCAGGGTCTGGAGGAAGCCGACGCCGAAGTAGTCCGAGACGACGGTCCCGGTGAAGCCCCACTCCTCGCGCAGCAGGTCGGTCAGCAGGCGCGGGTCGGCCGAGGCGGGCACGCCGTCGTTGTCGTTGTACGCCGCCATCACCGAGCGGGCCCCGCCCTCGCGCAGCGCGATCTCGAACGGGACCAGCGTGATGTCGGCGAACTCGCGCACCCCCGCGCGCACCGGCGCCAGATTGCGGGCGCCCGCCGAGGAGGCGTACCCCGCGAAGTGCTTCAGGGTGGCGATGATCCCGGCGGACTCCAGGCCGCGCACGTACGCCGCGCCGACGGTGCCGACCAGGTACGGGTCCTCGCCGATGGTCTCCTCGACGCGGCCCCAGCGCAGGTCCCGTACGACGTCGAGGACGGGTGCGAGACCCTGGTGGACGCCGACCGAGGCCAGGTCCTGGCCGATCCGGCGGCCCATCTCCTCGGCCAGGGCCGGGTCGAAGGCGGCGCCCCAGGCGAGCGGCACCGGGTACGCCGTGGCGCCCCAGGCGGTGAAGCCGGCCAGGCACTCCTCGTGGGCGATGGCCGGGATGCCGAAGCGGCTCGCGTCGGCGATGGAGCGCTGGGCGCGGGCCAGCGACAGCGCGCCGAGCGCGGGGTCGACCGGGGCGGTGCCGAAGGAGCGGGTGAGCTGCCCGAGTCCGCGGGTGATCAGCTCGTCGAAGTCGTGGGAGACGGTCATGTCGTGCTGGTGCGGGGCGACCCCGGCGCCGTCCGCCGCGGCGCCCACCCACACCCCGTAGAGCTGGGCGGTCTTCTCCTCCAGGGTCATCCGGGAGAGCAGGTCGTCGACCCGGGCCGCGGCGGGCAGGGCGGGGTCGCGCCAGGGGGCGTTCGTCATGGAACTCCTGTCAGAGGGGTCGGGGGTGCCGGATCGGAGGCGGGGTGCCGGGGCGGCGGTGCCGGGGCACCGGGGCGGTTCCGCGGGGCCGGGGCCGGGTCATTTGCCGCCCACGCCCATCAGCCCGCCGACCAGGGCGCGCCGGGCCACCAGGTAGACGGCGAAGATCGGGACGCCGGAGAGGACGACCGAGGCCAGCAGGGCGGGGATGTCGACGCCGAACTCGCTGACGTAGTTGAAAAGTCCGAGGGTCAGCACGCGCGGTCCGTCCGACTGCGTGAAGATCAGCGGGAACAGGAAGCCGTTCCACGCCTGGAGCGCGGAGTAGATGGCGACGGTGCTGATGCCGCCCTTGCACAGCGGGACGGTGAGCTGGAAGAGCATGCGCTGCGGCGAGGCGCCGTCCAGGGCCATCGCCTCGTACAGCTCCTCGGAGACGTCGCGCAGGGCGCCGGTGAGGACCAGGACCGAGACGGGCATGGCGAAGGCCGCGGTCGGCAGGATGACCGCGAGCAGGCTGTCGTACAGGTCGAGTTTGGCGATCAGCAGGTAGAGCGGGACGACCACCGCCTGGGCCGGGATCGCGACGCCGAGCAGGAACAGCCGGAAGGCGAGGCCCGACCAGCGGTCGCGGGTGCGGACGGCGACGTAGGCGAGGGGTACGGACAGGACGAGGACGAGGGCGACGACCGCGGCGGCGACGATCGCCGTGTTGGCGAGCAGGTGGCCGAAGCCGCTGTGCAGGACGGTGTTGTAGTTGGCGAGGGTCGGGTCCGCCGGGGGTGTGAGCGGGTTGCCGCTGAGGGCCTGGTCCTGGCGGGTGAGGGACGCCGACAGCATGGCGTAGACCGGGACGAGCACGATGGCGAGCCAGACGAGCGAGCCGAGGCCCGCGACGGGGTTCGCGCGCTTCGTCCAGTGGCGGCGACCGCGGGCGGCGGGCGGCCGCGGAGGACGCTCCTCGGGCCGCACGGGACGGGGGCGCGGCAGGGTGCTGTGTGACATCGCGTCACATCCCTTCGCGGGTACTGCGCATGCCGCCGAAGCCGGTCAGCCGTACGAGCAGGACGGACAGGCCCGTGGCGACCACCACGAGGAAGGAGGCGATGGCGCTCGCGTAGCCGAAGTCGTAGCTCTTGAAGCCCGCCTCGTACATCAGGTACGGCAGGATCGCCGTGTCCGTGCCGGGGCCGCCCTTGGTGAGGATCAGCACCGTCTCGAAGTACGTGAGCGAGCCGACGACCATCAGCACGGTGGACGTCGTGATGGTGTGCCTGAGCTGCGGCAGCGTGACCGAGAAGAAGCGGCGCAGGGGGCCCGCGCCGTCGATGGCCGCCGCCTGGTAGAGGACGTCGGGGATCTGCCGGGCCCCGCCCTGGTAGATCAGGGTGTGGAAGGGGATGAACTGCCAGCCGCCGACGAACACGATCATCAGGAAGGCGCCGCTGGAGGAGCCGAGGAGGTTCTTCTGGATGACGCCGAAGTTCGGGTCGAGCAGGGCGTAGAAGAGCAGCGCGATCGCCGTCGAGGACAGCAGGAACGGGACGAAGAAGATCGCGGAGAGTACCGCGCGGTTGCGCTGGCGGCCCGCGGCCCAGATGCCGAGCAGCAGCGAGACCACCGTCTGGAAGACCCAGCTCACGACCGTCAGCAGCGCGGTGAGCCACAGGGACTGGACCAGCCGGTCGTCACCGATCAGCTTGCGCCAGTTGGCGAACCCGGCCGGCTCCGGGTCGCCCAGGCCGTCCCAGTGGGTGAAGGAGAGATAGAAGGCCAGCGCCATCGGGACGACGGCGAAGAAGGCGAAGAAGAGCACGCCGGGCAGCGCCCAGGCAGCGTGCGGGCGGCCGGCCCGGGAGCGGCCGGAGGCCGTACGGCGGCGGGCGGAGACCGGAGGGGCGGACGCCTTCCGGCCGGGTGGCGCGCCGGTCCTCGCCGGTGCCGGTGTCGCTCCCGTCACTTCAGCCCCTTGAGCGCGGAGACGAACTGCGCGGGCGTCGACTTGCCCACGAACAGCTTGTTGATCTCCGTGAGCATGGGCGTGGAGATGTCCGGGTCCACCGCCTGGTCCCAGCTCAGCGTGAAGGCGGGCGCCTTCTCGACCATCTCGTACTGGAACTTGGCGAACTCGGGGTTGGGCGAGGAGTCCAGGAGCCTCGCCGCGTCGGCGGTGGTGGGGATGTCCCCGTTGGCGACCAGCGCCTTGGCGTACGTCTCGGAGGCGCAGTCCTTGAGGAAGGCGATCGCGGCGTCCTTGTTCTTCGTACGGGCGTTGACCGACCAGTAGTTGGTGGGGTTGCCGACGACGTTGCGGATGTCGCCCGAGCCGCCCTCGACCGTCGGGAAGGCGCACCAGCCCAGGTGCTGCTTGGCGAAGTCGGGGAACTTGCCGAGCTGCGTGGAGTACTCCCAGGAGCCCATCAGGTGCATCGCCGCCTTGCCCTTGGCGAAGACCGCGGGGGCGCCGCCGTTGGTGTACGACACCGAGCTGAACTTCGAGCCGAAGGCGCCGTCGTCGATGAGGTCGCGGACCGTCTGCGCGGCCTTGAGGACGGCCGGGTCGCCCCAGCCGGAGGCGTCGCCGTCCTTGATCTTCGCGAACACGTCGGGTCCGCCGATCCGGTCGACCAGGTACTCCAGCCACATCAGCTCGGTCCAGGTGTCCGCGCCGCCGAGCGCGAACGGGGTGATCCCGGCGGACTTGAGCTTGGCGTTGATCTCCGTCAGCTCGTCCCAGGTGGTCGGGGGCTGGAGCTTGTGCTCGGCGAAGACGGTCTTGTTGTAGAAGAGGATCACGGGCTGCATGCCGCGCATCGGGATGCCGTAGTGGCGGCCCTTGAGATCGCCGGCCGCGAGCACCGCGGGCAGGAAGCCGCTCTTGAGGACCGGGTCGTCCTCGATGGTGTCGGTGAGGTCGATGAGCTGGTCGGCCTCCTGGTACGCCTTGATCGAGCCGCCGCCCCAGTTGAAGAAGACGTCGGGCGCGCTCGGGGAGCCCATCGCGGTGCGCAGCTTGGCCGGGTACTCCGCGCCGGGGACCTTCTCCAGCTTGACCGTGCCCTTGGCGCTCTTGGCCGCGGCGGACTTGTTGAACCGGGTGACGGCCGCCTGCTGCACCTTGGCCGCGTCGTCGCCGTACACGAAGGCGGTGAGCGTGGAGCCGCCGCCCGCGCCGTCGCTGGAGCCGCAGCCGGCGAGTCCGGCGGTGAGCAGGGTGGAAGCACCGGCGCCGAGGACCCAGCGCCTGCTGTAGGACTCCATGTGACCGTACCTCTCGCGAATGTTTCGGTTAGCACTCCGAATGTTCCGGGAACGTATGGCGGTGGAGGGGGTCCGTCAAGGGGTCGCGCAGGGATACGATCGCGTTCATGAAACCCGCCAAGCCCGCCGAAACGCAGACCGCGACGCTCGCCGAGATCGCCCGGGAGGCCGGCGTATCGGCTCCGACTGTTTCGAAGGTGCTCAACGGCCGTGCCGATGTCGCCCCCTCGACCCGCACCCGCGTCGAGGAACTGCTGCGCGCGTACGGCTACCGGCGCCGCCGGGCCGAGTCGACCCGCTCGCCCCTGATCGACCTGGTCTTCCACGAGCTGGAGAGCGCCTGGGCGATGGAGGTCATCCGGGGCGTCGAGAACGTCGCGCGCGAGGAGGGCCTGAGCGTGGTCCTGTCCGAGAGCGCGGGGCGGCTGACCCCCGGGCGCACCTGGGCCGACCAGGTCGCCGCCCGCCGCCCGCACGGCGTGATCCTCGTCCTGTCCGGGCTCGACGAGTCCCAGCGGGCGCTGCTCACCAGCCGCTCCATCCCGTTCGTGGTGATGGACCCGGCCGGCGACCCCGGCGACGACGTGCCCTCGATCGGCGCCACCAACTGGCAGGGCGGGCTCGCCGCGACCCGGCACCTCGTCGAACTCGGGCACACCCGGATCGGCGCGATCAGCGGGCCCTCGCGGATGATGTGCAGCCGCGCCCGCGTCGACGGCTACCGCGCCGCCCTGGAGACCGCGGGGCTGCCGGCCGACCCGGCGCTGATCCGCACCGGCGACTTCCACCACGAGGCGGGCTACCGGACCGGGCTCGAACTGCTGCGCCTGCCCGACCGGCCGACCGCCGTCTTCGCGGGCAACGACCTCCAGGCGCTCGGCCTGTACGAGGCCGCGCGTGAACTGGGGCTGCGGATCCCGGAGGACCTGAGCGTCGTCGGCTTCGACGACCTGCCGGTGGCGCCCTGGGTCGGCCCGCCGCTGACGACCGTGCGGCAGCCCCTGATGGAGATGGCCGAGGCGGCGGCCAAGCTGGTCCTCGAACTCGGCCGTGAGGACGGCCCGTCGGCGGCGACGCGGGTGGAACTGGCGACGAGCCTGGTGGTGCGGAGCAGCACGGGCGCCCTCCGGGCGGGGGGTACGGGGTGAAGGCCGGAGTGGGCGCCGGGTGCCCTGCGGGTGGGGGTACGGGGTGACGGGCGCCCTTCGGGTGGGGGTTACGGGGTGACGGGGCGGTCGGCGTGACGGGTGCTCTGCGGGGCTGGGGTGACGGGTGTTCTGCGGGGTGGGCGTGACGGGTGTTCTGCGGGGTGGGGGTGACGGGTGTTCTGCGGGGCTGGCGTGACGGGTGCTCTGCGGGACCGGCGTGACGGGTGTTCTGCGGGACCGGCGTGACGGGTGTTCTGCGGGTGGGAGTCGACGGTGGGCGGCCGGGGCGGCTGGGGCGGCCGGGGCGCGGCCGCCATCGGGCGGGGCCTGCGGCCGGTTGTCGGGCGGGGTCCGCGGCCTCGTCGGCCGGAGCCTGCGGCCGGTCGTCGGGCGTATCCGCGGCCGGTTGTCGGGCGGGGCCTGCGGCCGGTTGTCGGGCGGGGCGCGTGGTCGTCACCGGCTGGGCCGCAGGGGCGGTGAGTGACCCGAGTGGCGTGAAGTCGCCGTATTGACGAGTGGGGTATCCGCCTCCACACTCCTCCGCAGTCGATCGCGCAGTCAATCGGATGTACCACCGAAACTTTCGGAGGCACCCGCAATGAGACCCGCACCCGCACCGCGCTCCGCGACGAAACCCCACTTACGCCCCGGCCCCGGGCGCAGTCTCCGGGCCCGTCCCCGCTCACGCCCCGGCCTGGGACGCGGTATCCGTTCCCGTCCCCGCCTGCGGGCCCACCTGGCCGCCCTGTGCACCGCCGTGATCGCCGTGGCCGCCCTGATCGCGGCGAGCACGACGTCCCGCGCCGCCGACACCCCGGACACGGCCGCCGCGTCGGCGCTCGCCGCGGACACCCCGCTGCGCGACCTGGCCGACGCCAAGGGCAAGGTGATCGGCACCGCCGTCACCGGCTCCAAGCTGACCGGCACCTACGGCGACATCGCCGCCGGCCAGTTCAACTCGCTGACCCCCGGCAACGCCATGAAGTGGGGCTCGGTCGAGCCGACCCGGGGCACCTTCAACTGGACCGAGGCCGACCAGATCGTCGCCTTCGCCGAGGCCCACGACCAGCAGGTGCGCGGCCACACCCTCGTCTGGCACAGCCAGAACCCGAGCTGGCTGACGAACGGCACCTGGACCGCCGCCGAGCTGAGCACGCTGCTGACCGACCACATCACCACCGAGGTCACCCGCTACAAGGGCCGCCTCGCCGCCTGGGACGTGGTCAACGAGCCCTTCAACGAGGACGGCACCTACCGCTCGACGCTCTGGTACGACGGCCTCGGCGCCGGCTACATCGCGCAGGCCCTGACTGCCGCCCGCGCCGCCGATCCCAGCGCCAAGCTCTACATCAACGACTACAACGTCGAGGGCGTCAACGCGAAGAGCACCGCCCTGTACAACCTGGTCAAGTCCCTCAAGGACAGCGGCGTCCCGATCGACGGCGTCGGCCTCCAGGCCCATCTGATCCTCGGCCAGGTGCCGTCCACCGTGCAGCAGAACATCGAGCGGTTCGCCGCGCTCGGCGTCGACGTCGCGATCACCGAGCTGGACATCCGGATGCAGCTGCCCGCCACGACGGACAAGCTGACCCAGCAGGCCGCCGACTACAAGGCGATCCTCGACGCCTGCGTCGCCGTCACCCGCTGCGCCGGCGTCACCGTCTGGGGTTTCACCGACTCCGACTCCTGGATCCCGGACGTCTTCGACGGCTACGGCGCCGCGACCCCGTACGACGAGAACTACGCGCCCAAACCCGCCTACTACGCGATCGCCACCGCGCTCGGCGGCACCGGGACCCCGCCCACGGACGGCTGCACGGCGACGTACAGCGTCACCAGCCAGTGGAACACCGGCTTCACCGGACAGGTGCGGATCGCCTGCTCCGGGGCCGCGCTGTCGTCGTGGAGGGCGAGCTGGACGTTCGGCGCGGGCCAGCAGATCACGCAGGCGTGGAACGCCACCTGCACCCAGTCCGGCACGGCGGTGACCTGTGCCAACGCCTCGTACAACGGCACGGTCCCGAACGGCGGCTCGGTCACCTTCGGCTTCAACGGGACGTGGAGCGGGAGCAATCCGTCCCCGACGGTCACGCTCGGCTGATGACCGACTGACCGACTGACCGACTGACCGGCTGATGACCGGCTGATGACCGGCTGAGGAGCGGCTGAGAAGTCTGAGATTTTCCCAAGGAATGACCGGAAGGCATTCCTGCTCGTCATAATTCGGACTTACGTTCCTGCGCGTGACTGGAGAAGAAGAGCGCGAGGACGGCCAGGAGGACGCCGCGGGAAGCGGTGACCGGAAAGCAGGCGGGCGGGGCCGCTCCCGCCTGCTCAAGGCCGCCGGCCTCGCCCTCGCGGGGGTGCTCGTGCTCTCCGCCGCCGGAGCGGCCTTGGCCTACTGGCACCTGAACCACAACATCAGAAGCGTGGACATCAACAGCGCCCTCGGCGACGACCGCCCAGCGAAGGCGGTGACCACGCCCACGGCGGCCGCCTCCGCGTCCGCGGACCCCGTGCCCAGCGGCGCGCTCAACATCCTTGTCCTGGGCTCCGACTCGCGCAGCGGCAAGAAGAACGCCGAACTGGGCGGCGGCAGCAGCGGTGGCGCGCGCTCCGACACGGCGATGGTCGTCCACCTCGACGAGGGCCGGACCAAGGCGACCGTGGTGAGCATCCCGCGCGACACCCTCGTCACCCGCCCCGCCTGCCCGACCTCCTCGGGCGGGACGACGGCGGTCGCGTACAACGCCATGTTCAACAGCGCCTACTCGGTGGGCGGGCCGGTCTGCGCCGTGAAGACGGTGGAGTCGCTGACCGACGTCCGCATGGACCACTACATCGAGATCGACTTCGCGGGCTTCGCGGACCTGGTGGACGCGCTCGGCGGGGTCACGGTGACGACGGACGAGGACATCGACGACGACAGCAGCCATCTGAAGCTGGCCGCGGGCACGCACCACCTGGACGGTACGCAGGCGCTGGCGCTCGCCCGTACCCGGCACGGCATAGGCGACGGCAGTGACCTCGGCCGGATAGGGCTCCAGCAGACGCTGGTGAAGGCGCTGCTCGACCAGATCTCGGCGAGCGACCTGCTCACCGATCCGGCCAAGCTGTACGAGGTCGCCGACGCGGTCACCGGCAGCCTCACGACCGACACCGGGCTCGACTCCCTCGGCGAGCTGACCGACCTCGGCCGGAGCCTCGACGGGCTGTCCTCCGCCGACCTGAAGACGGTGACGATGCCGGTGGTGACGGCCGCCTCGGACGCGAACCGGGTGGTGGCGGACGAGCCGGAGGCGAGCGAGCTGTGGGCGTCGCTGAAATGACGCGAGAAGTTTTTGACGAACGTGTCGATCCGGGCCTCTCCCGTTCGACGCAGGGGTGAGAAGCGGGGAACAGCCCCGCTCGGGACGGCCGAGAGCAGTGACCGGCCGCCGCGTTCATGAGGAGACCGACATGCCCCGCTACCTGTCACTGGTCCGCGTCGACGAGAACGACTCGCCCGAGGGCGGCCCCAGCCAGGAGCTGATGGAGCGCATGGGCGCGCTGATGGAGGAGATGACCAAGGCCGGTGTGCTGCTGGACACGGCCGGACTCACCCCCAGCGCGCAGGGCACCCGGGTGCACTGGAAGAAGGGCGAACTGTCCGTCACGGACGGCCCGTTCACCGAGACCAAGGAGGTCGTCGGCGGCTACGCGCTCATCCAGGCCAAGGACAGGGCCGAGGCGGTCGAGTGGACCAAGCGGTTCCTGAAGGTGCACGAGGAGCACTGGACGATCACCTGCGAGGTCCGGGAGGTCATGGAGCCCTGACCGTGCGTGTCCTGCCTTGTCCGAGCTTGTCCGGACAGACGCTTGGCTCGACGCCCGGACGCGGTGTCTGATGGTGCGCTGTGACCGAACAGCCCATCGACCCGTCCGGCACGTCCGGGGGCGCGGCGGCGTCCGGCGACTCCGGCGACTCCGGTGTCGCCGACCCGTCCGGTGCGTCCGGGGGTGCCGTCCCGTGCGGCGCGTCCGGGGCCTCCGGAGCCGCCGCCTCGCCCGGTGACTACGGTGCGTCCGGGGGCGTCGTCCCGTCCGGTGCGTCGGGGGTCGCCGCCTCGTCTGATGCGTCCGAGGCCTCCGGTGACTCCGGTGTCGCCGACCCGCCCGGTGTGTCCGGGGGTGCCGCTGCGTCCGGTGCGTCCGGGGGTGCCGCTGCGTCCGGTGCGTCCGGGGGCGCTGATCCGGCCGGTGCGTCTGGTGACTCCGGTGCCGCCGACCTGCCCGGTGCGTCCGGTGCGTCTGGTGACTCCGGGGCCGCCGACCTGCCCGGTGCGTCCGGTGCGTCTGGTGACTCCGGGGCCGCCGACCTGCCCGGTGCGTCCGGTGCGTCCGGTGCGTCCGGTGCGTCCGGGGGCGCCGCGGTGTCCGGTCCGACCGGGGCCGTCCTCGCAGCCGTTGAGGCGATCTTTCGGATCGAGTCGCCGCGCATCATCGCCGTCGTCGCCCGCCTCGTGCGGGACGTCGGGATCGCCGAGGAGCTGGCGCAGGACGCGCTGGTCGCCGCCCTCGAACAGTGGCCGCGCGACGGCGTCCCCGACAACCCGGGCGCCTGGCTGACCGCCGCGGCCAAGCACCGCGCGATCGACCTCGTACGCCGCCGTGAGCGGTACGCGCGCAAGCTGGCCGAGGTCGGTCGGGACCTCGCCGCCGCCCCGCACCACCTCGACGCGCCCGCCGACCCCGACGACATCGACGACGACCTGCTGCGGCTGGTCTTCACCGCCTGCCACCCGGTGCTGTCCGCCGAGGCCCGCATCGCGCTCACGCTGCGGCTGCTCGGCGGGTTGACCACCCCCGAGATCGCGCGCGCCTACCTCGCCCCGGAGGCGACCGTCGCCCAGCGCATCGTGCGCGCGAAGCGGACCCTGGCCGCCAAGGGCGTCGCCTTCGAGGTGCCGTACGGCCCGGAGCGCGAGGCCCGCCTCGGCTCGGTCCTCGAAGTCATCTACCTGATCTTCAACGAGGGGTACGCCGCGACGGCCGGCGACGACCTGCTGCGGCCCGCCCTGTGCGAGGACGCCCTGCGCCTGGCCCGGGTGCTCGCCGCCCTGATGCCCAAGGAGCCCGAGGTCCACGGCCTCGCCGCGCTGCTGGAGCTCCAGGCGTCGCGCACCGCCGCCCGCACCGCCCCCGACGGCGCCCCGGTGCTCCTCGCCGACCAGGACCGCCGCCGCTGGAACCGGCTGCTGATCCGCCGCGGCTTCGCCGCCCTCACCCGCGCCGACGCGGTCTCCTCCGGCACCCCCGGCCCGTACGTCCTCCAGGCCGCCATCGCCGCCTGCCACGCGCAGGCGTACGCCTACGAGGACACCGACTGGGCGCGGATCGCCATCCTGTACGGGATGCTCGCCGCCCGGGCGCCCTCGCCCGTCGTCGAGCTCAACCGGGCCGTCGCCGTCTCCATGGCCGAGGGGCCCGAGCCCGCCCTCACGCTCGTCGACGCCCTCGCCTCGGAGCCCACGCTGCGGGACTACCACCTGCTGCCCAGCGTGCGCGGTGATCTGCTGCTGCGCCTGGGACGCGCCCCGGAGGCCGCGGCCGAGTTCCGGCGGGCGGCCTCGCTCGCCCGCAACGAGCGGGAGCGCGGGCTGTTGCTCAAGCGCGCGGACTCGGCCGAGACCGGCTAATGGGCGGGAGGGGGAGCGGGGCTGGGAGCGGGGCTGAGCGGGGGAGGGGGAGCGGGGGTGGGTGCTGCAGTGCGTGCGGACGCCGCCGGGTGGCCGATCAGCATCGTGGGGGCGCCCGCCACCCGGGTCAGGAAGACCGTGGCGGCGTGCGGGCCCTGCGGCTTCACCTTCCGCCGCAGCTCCTCGGGCTCGACCGCCGAGCCCCGCTTCTTCACCGTGAGCACGCCCACCCGCCGCTCCCGCAGCAGCGCCTTCAGCTTCTTGACGTTGAAGGGCAGCGCGTCGGTGATCTCGTACGCGGTCGCGTACGGCGTCGGCCGCAGCACGTCGGAGGTGACGTACGCGATCGTCTCGTCGAGCAGGCCGCCGTCGAGGTCCGCCGCCGCCTCCGCGACGAGGTGGGCGCGGATGACGGCGCCGTCCGGCTCGTACAGGTAGCGGCCGAGCGGCCGCACCGGCGGGTTCGGCAGGCCGCGGCCGGGCAGTTCGCGCGGGCCCGGCAGCAGGGTGGCCCGGACCAGGCCCGGCTGCGTGCCGAACCACAGCACGGCCTCCTTCACGTCCCCGCCGTCCGAGATCCACTCGGCCTCCGCCTCGGCCGGCACCGCCTCGTGCGGGATGCCCGGCGCGACCTTCAGCGCGGCCTTCGGGGCCTTCAGGGCCGCGCCGATCGCCCAGGAGAGCGGTGGAGAGTACGCCTCCGGGTCGAAGATCCGGCCCCGGCCGCCTCGTCGGGCGGGGTCCACGAACACCGCGTCGTACGCGGTCGTGTCCACATCGGTGACGTCCGCCTCGCGCACCTCGATCAGCTCCGCGAGGCCGAGCGCGTCGGCGTTCGCCCGCGCCGTCGCGGCCGTCACCGGGTCCCGGTCCACGGCGAGGACCCGGATCCCGGCGCGGGCCAGCGCGATCGCGTCGCCCCCGATGCCGCAGCACAGGTCGGCCACCGAGCGCACGCCCAGCGCCCGGAACCGTTCCGCGCGGTACGCGGCGACGCTGCTCCGCGTGGACTGCTCGACGCCGTTCGGCGTGAAGAACATCCGCTCCGCGTCCGCGGGCCCGAACTTCGCCACCGCCCGCTGCCGCAGCCGCTCCTGCGCGAGCGCGGCGGTGACCAGGGGGGCGGGGTGCTCGCGGCGCAGCCGGGTGGCTACGGCCAGCTCCCGGTCCCGGGCGGTGCCGCGCACCTCGGTCAGGAGGGCCTGGCCTTCCGGCCTGCGGAGGGCGGCGAGCTGGCTGAGCTGGTCCGGCTGGTCCGGCTGGTCCGGCTGGTCGGGCTGGGCGTGATCGGTCACCGGCCCATTGTGGGCCAGTCGGTGGATGGTGCGCTTCCGGCGGCGCTGTCAGCGCCTTCCGGGGGCCCTGAGCTGCGAGGATCCGGCGCCATGCGACTGGTACGACAAAATGATGAGAACGGTGCGAAGTGGACGCGGTGGGGTGCTGTGTGCCGGTCCGCATCGTGCGGCGCCGTGCGCCGGGTGCGCCGGGTGCGGCGGGTGCGGCGGGTGCGCCGGTCCGCGCTGTGCCGGTTCCGGGGGGTTCTCGCCGTACTCGCCGTCTCCGCGCTCGCGGGCGGCTGCACCGCCACGGACACCGTGCGGCCCGCCTCCGGGCAGCAGCCGCTCCAGGCGCCGCCCGCCCGTGCGCTGGACGCGTACGCCGCCAAGCTGCGGGCCGCGCACGTCGCGCGGGTCGCCGCGGCCAGGCGCTGGGGGCTGGCGAAGGTGCCGCTGGTCGCGCCGCCCGCGCCCGACGAGAAGCCGGAGATCCACACGCGCGACGGCTTCGAGGTCGACGGGCAGGACGAGTTGCCGCCGGTCTTCACCACCGTCCCCACCAAGGACAAGGTCGTCTTCCTCACCATCGACGACGGTGCCGAGAAGGACCCCGAGTTCCTGCGGATGATGAGCGATCTGAAGATCCCGTACACCGCCTTCCTCACGCACTACATCGCCAAGGACGACTACGGCTACTTCCGGAAGATGCAGGCGGCGGGCGTCGGTCTGAACAACCACACGCTCCACCACCGTTATCTGCCCGCGCTCTCCTACAAGCGGCAGAAGCGCGAGATCTGCGGCATGCAGAAGATCATGCGCAAGGAGTTCGGCAAGCGTCCTACGCTCTTCCGGCCGCCCTACGGCAACTACAACGAGGACACCCTGCGCGCCGCCAAGTCCTGCGGCATCAAGGCGGCGCCGCTGTGGAACGAGGAGGTCTTCGTCGACCACTGGGAGTACCGCGAGTGGGACCGGTCGCTGCATCCGGGGGACATCGTCCTCACTCATTTCCGGGGGCGCGACCAGTGGCACGGCACCATGACCGACATGGTCCGCCGTTTCATGAAGAAGGTCACCGCCAAGGGGTATGCCGTGGCGCGTCTGGAGGATTACCTGTGAGGACGTCGTGCCGCCGGTGACCGTACGGGGGCGAGGGCGAGGGCGAGGGCGGGGGCGAGGGCGAGGGCGGGGGCGGGGGCGGGCGCGGGGCCTGGTCGCCGGGCTTCTCGTGGGCGTGCTGCTCGCCGTGGTCACCGGGTGTGCGCAGTCCGTCGATCCGATCGAGCGGCTGGGGCGGAAGGCGGCCCAGCGGGTCCGGCCCCAGCACGGGCCGGACGGGGGGCGCGGGCCCGGCGGGCGGCGCTCGCCGTGCCGGGGGTGGGTCGGGGCCGCGCCGGTACATCCGCCCGTCGCTCCCGCGGTCACCTCCGGGGTTCACATGGTCCCGTTGGTGTGCGACCACGTGATCGACGGGCATGTGATGTACCGGCACGGCCCCTTCCGCGCGCCGGCGGCCGCGGGTCGTGGGCACGACGGTGAACGACGGGCGGGGGATGGGCCTGCCTATCGTCGCTGGGGGCTCGATGCGCCCTTGGCCCCCGCCCCACCGCATGGGCGGCCGGCCCTCGGTGGCGGGCTGCCGCCTGTGGTCGATCGTGTGGTCACTCGTGACAGGGTCGTCTTTCTGACCTACGACGATGCCGCGGAGCGTGATCCGCGGTTCGTCGACATGGTTCGTGAGCTGCGGCTGCCGGTCAGCGTCTTTCTCACCGACGATGTGGTGGGGCCCGGTTACGGGCACTTCGCGCGGCTGCGGGCGTTCGGTGCGAGTCTGCAGAACCACACCCTCGATCACGTCGCCCTGCGCGGCCTGCCGTACGCCGGACAGCGCGCCGAGATCTGCGGTCAGCGGGACAAGCTCGGCGCGCGCTTCGGCGTCCGCTCCCGGCTCTTCCGGCCGCCCTATGGTCTCTACGACGCCACCACGCTGCGCGCCGCCGCCGACTGTGGGGTGTCGGCAGTGGTCCTCGGGCGGCGGCCGGGGGTGCGGGCGCCGCGGGCCGGGGACATTCTCATCGGCGGTGATGATCCGGATCTCGCGGGGGCGCTGACCCGGTTGTTGCGCCAGGTCCAGGAACAGGGGCTCACCCCGGCACGTCTGGAGGACTATCTCTGAGGGGCGCGTCAACGGCGCGCCGCGACTCAATTGGCACTCCGCTTGACCGAGTGCTAATCGCGGTCATAGTCTCAGGTCTGGCACTCCCCACTGGAGAGTGCCAACAGCGACGGGCAGGTCCGGCACCCGCGACGACGGATCGACCTGGTCGCCACCTCAGACAGTTAACCCCGTGAGATCTCCGAAGGGGGAGGTCGGATCGTGACGACCGCCAGCTCCAAGGTTGCCATCAAGCCGCTCGAGGACCGTGTTGTGGTCCAGCCGCTCGACGCCGAGCAGACCACGGCCTCTGGCCTGGTCATTCCGGACACTGCGAAGGAGAAGCCCCAGGAGGGCGTCGTCCTCGCCGTGGGCCCGGGCCGCTTCGAGGACGGTAACCGTCTTCCGCTCGACGTCGCCGTCGGCGACGTCGTGCTCTACAGCAAGTACGGCGGCACCGAGGTGAAGTACAACGGCGAGGAGTACCTCGTCCTCTCGGCTCGCGACGTCCTCGCGATCGTCGAGAAGTAATTCACCCAGTTCTGCTGATGCAGTGAACTGCGCCCCTGGCCCCCGCGACCTTTAATGACCCGGGCGCTGGGGGCGCGGTTTTTTCTCCCGAGTTTTCCGAGAGGGCTGAATCGCTCCCATGGCGAAGATCCTGAAGTTCGACGAGGACGCCCGTCGCGCCCTTGAGCGCGGCGTCAACAAGCTTGCCGACACGGTCAAGGTGACGATCGGCCCCAAGGGCCGCAACGTCGTCATCGACAAGAAGTTCGGCGCCCCCACCATCACCAACGACGGTGTGACCATCGCCCGCGAGGTCGAGGTCGACGACCCGTACGAGAACCTCGGCGCCCAGCTGGTGAAGGAGGTGGCGACCAAGACCAACGACATCGCGGGTGACGGTACGACCACCGCCACCGTGCTCGCCCAGGCGCTCGTCCGCGAGGGTCTGAAGAACGTCGCCGCCGGTGCGTCCCCGGCCCTGCTGAAGAAGGGCATCGACGCGGCCGTCGCTGCCGTGTCCGAGGACCTTCTCGCCACCGCCCGGCCGATCGACGAGAAGTCCGACATCGCCGCCGTCGCCGCGCTGTCCGCCCAGGACCCGCAGGTCGGCGAGCTGATCGCCGAGGCCATGGACAAGGTCGGCAAGGACGGTGTCATCACCGTCGAGGAGTCCAACACCTTCGGTCTGGAGCTGGACTTCACCGAGGGCATGGCCTTCGACAAGGGCTACCTGTCGCCGTACATGGTGTCCGACCAGGAGCGTATGGAGGCCGTCCTCGACGACCCGTACATCCTGATCCACCAGGGCAAGATCTCCTCCATCCAGGACCTGCTGCCGCTGCTGGAGAAGGTCATCCAGACCAACGCCTCCAAGCCGCTGCTGATCATCGCCGAGGACGTCGAGGGCGAGGCCCTGTCGACCCTGGTGGTCAACAAGATCCGCGGCACCTTCAACGCGGTGGCCGTCAAGGCGCCCGGCTTCGGTGACCGCCGCAAGGCCATGCTCGGCGACATCGCCACCCTCACCGGCGGCACCGTCATCGCCGAAGAGGTCGGCCTCAAGCTCGACCAGGTCGGCCTGGACGTGCTCGGCACCGCCCGCCGTGTCACCGTCACCAAGGACGACACCACGATCGTCGACGGCGCCGGCAACTCCGAGGACGTCGTCGGCCGCGTCAACCAGATCAAGGCCGAGATCGAGGCCACGGACTCCGACTGGGACCGCGAGAAGCTCCAGGAGCGCCTCGCGAAGCTGGCCGGCGGCGTGTGCGTGATCAAGGTCGGCGCCGCCACCGAGGTGGAGCTGAAGGAGAAGAAGCACCGTCTGGAGGACGCCATCTCCGCGACCCGCGCCGCGGTCGAGGAGGGCATCGTCTCCGGTGGTGGCTCCGCGCTCGTCCACGCCGTGAAGGTCCTCGAGGACAACCTCGGCCGCACCGGCGACGAGGCCACGGGTGTCGCGGTCGTCCGCAAGGCCGCCGTCGAGCCGCTGCGCTGGATCGCCGAGAACGCCGGCCTGGAGGGTTACGTCATCACCTCCAAGGTCGCCGACCTCGACAAGGGCCAGGGCTTCAACGCCGCCACCGGCGAGTACGGCGACCTGGTCAAGGCCGGCGTCATCGACCCGGTCAAGGTCACCCGCTCCGCCCTGGAGAACGCCGCCTCCATCGCCTCCCTGCTCCTGACGACCGAGACCCTGGTCGTCGAGAAGCCGGCCGAGGAAGAGGCCGAGGCCGCCGGCCACGGTCACGGTCACGCCCACTGATTCACGGGCAGCCACTGACATGGCCGGGGCCCGGCCTCCGCTTTCC
>NZ_JBHWHV010000084.1:22350-34230 GCF_042732375.1 Streptomyces sp. NPDC059785 | reverse complement strand
ACGGTACAACCGCCCGGGGGCGGCGGCGCCACAATCCAAACCGGGCCGCCGCCCCACCGCCACCCTTCGGGGCACGCGGGTGCGGGGGTGGGGGCGAAGGGCCGAAACCGGCGCTCGGGACCGGACACCGGCGCGGGCACGGGTCCCCCCTCGGACCGTGCCCCGCGCCGGTCAGCCGGTCACGAGGTGTGCGGGCAGTTGCCCCGGTACTCCTCGATCGTGGTCGAGGGACTCGGCAGCGGGCACAGGAACTGCTCGTAGCGGGTGTCGTTGTCGATGAACCGCTTCAGCCAGGAAATGCTGTACTTCGCGATCGTGGTGTTGGAGCTGTTCGGCGTGGAGTGGGTGGCGTTGTTCAGCTCCAGGTACGCCTTGTCGAGGGAGGCGGGCAGGCTCGTGTAGAAGGGCTCCGAGTGCGAGGCCACCGGCGCCACGGTGTCCCCGTCCGCCCCGACGATCAGGGTCGGCGTCTGGATCTCCGGCCACGTCTTGTCCGTGTTCCAGCCGGTCAGCGGGATCGCCGCCTGGAGCGAGGGACGGCTCTTCGCCGCCTCCAGCGTGCCGCCGCCGCCCATGGAGTGGCCCATGACACCGAGCCGGGTGCTGTCGATCCGGGTGCGGACGGAGCTGGTCTGGGTCAGGTAGTCGAGTGCGGCCAGCAGTTGGGTGCCGCGGGCGGCGGGCTGGTCGAGCGTGGAGAGCGTGTCGATGGTGAAGACCACGAAGCCCTGGGAGGCGAGCCGCGGTCCGAGCCAGGCGACGGACGACTGGGAGGCGGTGAACCCGGGCGCGATGGCGACGGCGCCGAAGGTGCCGTCGCTGGTCGAGGTCGGGTAGTAGACCGTGCCGCCGCCGAAGGTGCTGACGGACGCGGACGAGACGGTCGTCCGGGAGACGGCGTACGGTCCGGTGGCCGCCTCGATGCTCGACTGGGTGGGGGCCGGCCCGCGCTCGTACGGGTTGTCGGCGGCTGCCTGCGTGCCGACGGCCTGGGCGCCGGTCTGGCCGGCGACGAGACCGCCCGCGGCCAGCAGGGCGGCGAGGCCGGTCCGCATCAGCAGGCCGGTGCGCCGGCCCGTTCTGCGGGCGGCCGGAGCGGCGGCGGTCGTGACGGGAGGTGCGCTGCTCGTGTGCTCCACGGCGGGTGTGTCCTCTCGGGGTGTGGGGGGTCGACGGACCCCCGCCGCGTGGTGCGCGTGCCGCCCTTGGCGTGGGGCACTCTGTCGGGCACGCTCCGGCGCGGCGGGGTCCGTCGTGGTTGAGTGCGGGAGCAACTGTGTTGCCCCACCCCGTATCGCGCATCGGCAGAATCACCGGCCTTCTGCCGCCCCTTGAGAAGCACGGGAACGCACAGGTCACAGACGTGACATGGGTGACCGCACCTCGTACGGGCGCACCCGCCGCGCCCGCCGCACACACGGAACGGCCCGTTCGGGCAGCCGGGGCCGCCCTGAACGGGCCGTTCGGTCATCCACGGTCACACGCCGCGCAGCCGGAGAACGGGCCGGTACGCGCTCAGCGCACAGCGCGCCCCGCCCCCCGCAGCGTCTCCTTCACCTCGCCGATGCGCAGATCGCCGAAGTGGAAGACGGAGGCGGCGAGGACCGCGTCGGCGCCCGCGTCGACGGCCGGCGGGAAGTCGGCCGGCCGGCCCGCGCCGCCGCTGGCGATCAGCGGCACGCTCACGTGCTTGCGTACGGCCTCGATCATCTCCAGGTCGTAGCCGTCCTTGGTGCCGTCGGCGTCCATCGAGTTGAGCAGGATCTCGCCCGCGCCGAGTTCGGCGGCCCGGTGCGCCCACTCGACCGCGTCGATGCCGGTGCCCTGGCGTCCGCCGTGGGTGGTGACCTCGAAGGAGCCGTCCGCCGTGCGGCGGGCGTCCACCGAGAGGACCAGCACCTGGCGGCCGAACCGCTCCGCGATCTCCCGGATCAGCTCGGGCCTGGCGATGGCGGCGGTGTTCACGCCGACCTTGTCCGCACCGGCCCGCAGCAGCTTGTCGACGTCCCCGGCCGTACGGACGCCGCCGCCGACCGTCAGCGGGATGAACACCTGCTCGGCGGTGCGGCGCACCACGTCGTAGGTGGTCTCGCGGTTGCCGGAGGACGCCGTGATGTCCAGGAACGTCAGCTCGTCGGCGCCCTCGGCGTCGTAGATCTTGGCCATCTCGACGGGGTCGCCCGCGTCGCGCAGGTTCTTGAAGTTGACGCCCTTGACGACCCGGCCGTTGTCCACGTCGAGGCAGGGGATCACCCGGACCGCGAGGCTCATGCCGGCGTCACCGCCCCGGGCTGCCGGTACGCCTCCACCTCGACCTCGACCACCAGGCTGGGGTCGACGAAGCCGGAGACGATGAGCAGGGACGCGGCGGGCCGGACGGAGTCGAACAGCTCCTTGTGGGCCCGGCCGACCTCCTCCACGTCCCGGGCGTGGGTGAGGTACATCCGCGTACGGACGACGTCCTCGCGGCCCAGGCCCAGCTGCTTCAGCGCCTCGAAGGCCACGCCGAAGGCGTTGACGGCCTGCTCGTAGGGGTCGCCGTCGACGATCACGCCGTCCTTGACGGAGGTGCAGCCGGAGACCAGTACCAGTCCGTTCGGCAGCTCGACCGCGCGGGAGTAGCCGAAGGTCTCCTCCCAGGGCGCGCCCGTGGCGACGCGTCGTACGCCGGTCACGACGCCACCGCCTTCAGGGCCTCTTCGAGGGTGAACGCCTTGGCGTACAGCGCCTTGCCGACGATGGAGCCCTCGACGCCCCGCGGGACGAGACCGGCGATGGCGCGCAGGTCGTCCAGGGAGGAGACGCCGCCGGAGGCCACCACCGGGCGGTCGGTGGCCGCGCAGACGTTCTCCAGCAGCTCCAGGTTGGGGCCCTGGAGGGTGCCGTCCTTGGCGATGTCGGTGACGACGTAGCGGGCGCAGCCCTCCTTGTTCAGGCGCTCCAGCGTCTCGTAGAGGTCGCCGCCGTCGCGGGTCCAGCCGCGGCCGCGCAGCGTGGTGCCGCGTACGTCGAGGCCGACCGCGATCTTGTCGCCGCGCTCGGCGATGACCTTGGCGACCCACTCGGGGGTCTCCAGGGCGGCGGTGCCGAGGTTGACGCGGGTGCAGCCGGTGGCGAGGGCGGCGGCGAGGGTGTCGTCGTCGCGGATGCCGCCGGACAGCTCCACCTTGATGTCCATCGCGCCGGTGACCTCGGCGATCAGCGCGCGGTTGTCGCCGGTGCCGAACGCGGCGTCCAGGTCGACCAGGTGCAGCCACTCGGCGCCCGCGCTCTGCCAGGCGAGAGCGGCTTCGAGCGGGGAGCCGTACGAGGTCTCCGTACCGGACTCGCCGTGCACCAGGCGGACGGCCTGGCCGTCGCGGACGTCGACGGCGGGGAGGAGTTCGAGCTTCGAAGCCATCACAGGGTTCCGATCCAGTTGTTCAGCAGCTGCGCTCCGGCGTCGCCGGACTTCTCGGGGTGGAACTGGGTGGCCCACAGGGCGCCGTTCTCCACGGCTGCCACGAAGGGCTTGCCGTGCGTGGACCACGTGACCAGGGGTGCGCGCATCGCCGGGTTGGCGACCTCCAGGGTCCAGTCCGCCACTCCGTAGGAGTGGACGAAGTAGTAGCGCTCGTCGGGGCCGGTGCCCGCGAACAGCTGCGAGCCGTCCGGGACGTCCACGGTGTTCCAGCCCATGTGCGGGACGACCTCGGCCTGGAGCGGTTCGACCGTGCCGGGCCACTCGTCCAGGCCCTCGGTCTCCACGCCGTGCTCGATGCCGCGCGCGAAGAGGATCTGCATGCCGACGCAGATGCCCATGACGGGGCGCCCGCCGGCCAGCCTGCGGCCCACGATCCAGTCGCCGCGCGCCTCCTTCAGGCCGCGCATGCAGGCGGCGAAGGCGCCGACGCCGGGGACCAGCAGGCCGTCGGCGTTCATGGCCCTGTCGTAGTCACGGGTGATCTCGACGTCGGCTCCCGCGCGCGCGAGGGCCCGCTCGGCGGAGCGGACGTTGCCGAAGCCGTAGTCGAGAACGACGACCTTCTTGGGGGTGCTCAATTCCACACCTCCAGCCTCAGGACGCCCGCGGCCAGGCACATCGCGGCGCCGATGGAGAGCAGCACGATGAGGCTCCTGGGCATGTCCTGCTTGACGAACGAGTAGATCCCGCCGAGCAGGAACAGCCCGACGACGATCAGGATCGTGGAGAGCCCGGTCACAGCATCCCCCCGTTCGCTTCTCCGCCCGCGCGGCGCAGAGGTGCGGCCATCGTCGTCGTCTGCGGCCCGGCGGCCGCGCGTGCGTCGCTCACAATGCGCCCTTCGTGGAAGGGAGGATGCCCGCCGCGCGCGGGTCGCGCTCGGAGGCGTACCGCAGGGCCCGGGCCAGCGCCTTGAACTGGCACTCCACGATGTGGTGCGCGTTGCGCCCGTAGGGCACGTGCACGTGCAGCGCGATCTGCGCCTGGGCGACGAAGGACTCCAGGATGTGCCGGGTCATCGTGGTGTCGTACTCGCCGATCATCGGCGCCATGTTCTCGGGCTCGGTGTGCACCAGGTACGGGCGGCCCGAGAGGTCGACGGTGACCTGGGCGAGGGACTCGTCCAGCGGGACCGTGCAGTTGCCGAAGCGGTAGATGCCGACCTTGTCGCCGAGCGCCTGCTTGAAGGCGGCGCCGAGCGCGAGGGCGGTGTCCTCGATGGTGTGGTGCGAGTCGATGTGCAGGTCGCCCTCGGTCTTCACGGTCAGGTCGAACAGACCGTGCCGGCCGAGCTGGTCGAGCATGTGGTCGTAGAAGCCGACGCCCGTCGACACGTCGACCTTGCCCGATCCGTCGAGGTCGATCTCGACGAGGACCGAGGTCTCCTTGGTGGTGCGTTCAACACGGCCCACGCGGCTCATGCGTTCTGCTCCTTCTTGAGTTCGCGTACCGCATCGAGGAACGCGTCGTTCTCTTCCGGGGTGCCGGCGCTGACCCGCAGCCATCCGGGCACTCCGTTGTCGCGGACCAGGACGCCCCGGTCCAGGATCCGCCGCCAGGCGTCTTGCGTGTCGTCGAACCGCCCGAACTGGACGAAGTTCGCGTCGGACTCGGTCACCTCGTAACCCAGTCCGCGCAGTTCGGTGACGAGCCGGTCCCGCTCGGACTTCAGCTGCTCGACGTAGCCGAGCAGGGTGTCGGTGTGCTCCAGGGCGGCGAGCGCGGTCGCCTGGGTGACGGCCGACAGGTGGTACGGCAGCCGGACGAGCTGGACGGCGTCGACCACCGCCGGGTGCGCGGCGAGGTAGCCGAGGCGGAGCCCGGCCGCGCCGAACGCCTTGGACATCGTCCGGGAGACGACGAGATTCGGCCGACCTTCGAGCAGGGGCAGCAGGGACTCGCCGTGGCTGAACTCGACATACGCCTCGTCGACCACCACCATCGACGGCTTCGCCGCCTGCGCCGCGTCGTACAGCGCGCGGACCGTCCGCGGCGGCAGCGCGTTGCCCGTGGGGTTGTTCGGTGTGGTGAGGAAGACGACGTCCGGCCGGTTCTCGGCGACGGCCGCCTCGGCGGCGGCGAGGTCGATGGTGAAGTCGTCCTCGCGCGGCCCGGAGATCCAGCCGGTGCCGGTGCCCCGGGCGATCAGCGCGTGCATCGAGTACGAGGGCTCGAAGCCGATCGCCGTGCGCCCGGGTCCGCCGAACGTCTGGAGCAGTTGCTGGATGATTTCGTTGGAGCCGTTGGCGGCCCAGACGTTCGCCAGGGCGACCGGGTGGCCGCCGGTCTTCGTGAGGTAGGCGGCCAGGGCGGTGCGCAGCTCGACCGCGTCCCGGTCGGGGTAGCGGTTGAGGTCGCGGGCGGCCTCGCGGACCCGCTCGGCGATCCGCTCGACCAGCGCCTCGGGCAACGGGTAGGGGTTCTCGTTGGTGTTCAGCCGGACGGGGACGTCGAGCTGGGGCGCCCCGTAGGGGGACTTGCCGCGCAGCTCGTCGCGGACCGGCAGGTCGTCGATCCCGAACGTGCCGGGGATCGCGGAGGTCGTGTCCGTCACTGGCCCGGCACCTTCCATCCGAAGCGGGCCTTGATCGCGGCACCGTGCGCGGGCAGGTCCTCCGCCTCGGCGAGCGTCACCACGTGGTGGGCGACGTCGGCGAGCGCGTCCCGCGAGTAGTCCACGATGTGGATGCCGCGCAGGAACGACTGGACGCTCAGGCCCGAGGAGTGGCAGGCGCAGCCGCCGGTGGGCAGCACGTGGTTGGACCCGGCGCAGTAGTCGCCGAGCGAGACCGGCGCCCAGGGGCCGACGAAGACCGCGCCCGCGTTGGTGACCCGCTCGGCCACGGCGGCCGCGTCGGCGGTCTGGATCTCCAGGTGCTCGGCGCCGTACGCGTCGACCACTTTCAGGCCCTCGGCCACGCCGTCGACCAGCACGATCGCGGACTGCTCGCCCTTGAGGGCGGGGGCGATCCGGTCGTCCACGTGCTTGGTGGCGGCGACCTGCGTGGTCAGTTCCCGCTCGACCGCGTCGGCCAGGGCCGCCGAGTCGGTGACGAGGACGGCGGCGGCGAGCGGGTCGTGCTCGGCCTGGCTGATCAGGTCGGAGGCGACGTGCACCGGGTCGGCGCTGTCATCCGCGAGGACGGCGATCTCGGTCGGCCCGGCCTCGGCGTCGATGCCGATCTTCCCGGCGAAGTAGCGCTTGGCCGCGGCGACCCAGATGTTGCCGGGCCCGGTGACCATGTTGGCGGGCGGGCAGGACTCGGTGCCGTACGCGAACATCGCGACGGCGGTCGCGCCGCCGGCCGCGTACACCTCGTCGACGCCGAGCAGCGCGCAGGCCGCGAGGATCGTCGGGTGCGGCAGGCCGCCGGACTCCTGCTGTGCCGGTGAGGCGAGGGCGATCGACGGGACGCCGGCCTCCTGCGCCGGGACCACGTTCATGATCACGGACGACGGGTAGACCGAGCGGCCGCCCGGCGCGTACAGCCCGACGCGCTCGACGGGCACCCACTTCTCGGTGACCGTGCCGCCGGGCACGACCTGGGTGGTGTGCGCGGTGCGGCGCTGCGCGCGGTGGACCAGCCGGGCCCGGCGGATCGACTCCTCCAGGGCCGCGCGCACCTCGGGGTCGAGCCCTTCCAGTGCCTCGGTGAGCGCCCCGGCCGGAACCCGTACGGTCTCCAGGCGGACGCCGTCGAACCTCTCCGCGTACTCGATCAGCGCCGCGTCCCCGCGATGATGCACGTCCTCGCAGATCGGCCGCACCTTCTCCAGGGCGGCGGACACGTCGAAGTCGGCTCGGGGCAGCAGGTCGCGCAGGGCGGCGCCCTCGGGGAGGGCGGCGCCGCGCAGGTCGATTCGGGAGATCACATGCTCAATTCTCTCAGACGGCGATCGGGCGCCGGACGGCCGTATCAGTGGCTGATACACACCACGGGCGGGCGGCCCGACCATGGCCGGAATGGGAGGTCAGGGGGGCGGCGGTGCGATCCCCTGGCCCGGCCGGAGTTCCGGCGGTCCCGGAACGGGCAGAACGGTTGTGCGAACCACCGAGTAGCTGGGGAGGAAGGGAAGCGAAGTGAGTGAGGGTGCCGCCCGCAGCGGCGACCTGCCCGACGGGCTGACCGCCGCCGAGGCCGGCATGTGGCTGGCCTTCCGCAACGGCACCGTCTACGACCTGCGCAGCGGGGACGGCGTCGCGGACGATCCGCACGGCGTCCACCCGTGGGGCCCGGAGCGCAGCGTACGGGCCCGGATCGTGGCCTGGCTGCTGCTCGACGGCCCGCCCGCCCTCGACGGCCGGGTCTCCTCGCTGAAGCTGACCGGCATCCTGATCACCGACACCCTGGACCTGTCGGGCGGCACCATCGGCCCGTACCTGGAGATGAAGGGCTGCCGGTTCGAGAAGGAGGTCCTGCTGCCGGAGGCCAGGTGCTCCACCGTGCGGCTCGTGGACTGCTCGGTGCCGCGCCTGGAGGCGGCCCGGCTGCACACCGAGGGCGACCTGCACCTGCCGCGCTGCCGCTTCGCCCGCGGGGTGCGGCTCAGCGACGCGCAGATCGGCACCGACCTGCTGCTCAACCAGGCCGTGGTCCACCGCGACCGGCGGATGCGCTCGGTCACCGCGGACGGGATGACCGTCGGCGGCGACCTCCAGGCCGAGATGCTGGAGTCGTACGGCGAGCTGAGCCTGCGCAGCGCCAAGGTCGGCGTCTCGCTCAGCCTGCGCGGCAGCCGGCTGGCCAACCCCTACGGGCGGCTCGCGCTCAACGCCCCGCAGCTCACCGTCGAGCGCACGCTCTATCTGACCCCGGCGGGCGTCGGGAACCCGCTGATCATCGGGACCACGCCGGCGCACGGGACCCGGCTCCAGAGGTTCGTCTGCCAGGGCGGGGTGCGGCTGGACGACGGGCGGTTCGGGGACGCGGTCGACCTCGACCAGGCCCGCTTCGTCTTCGAGGACGACCAGGAGCTGTCGCTGCGCCGGGTGCAGACGCCCGAGCTGCGCTTCCTCGGCGAGCAGCCGGAGCGCGGCAAGGTCGTCCTGTCGGGCGCGCGGATCGTGAACCTGGTCGACAAGGCGGCGGCCTGGCCGGGCCCCGGCGCCCTGCACATGGGCGGCTTCACCTACGAGGCCCTGGTGCCGCGCGGCGCCTTCCCGCTGGCCCGGCGCCTTCAGTGGGTGGCCGCCGCGACCGCCGAGTACAACCCGGAGCCGTACGAGCGGCTGGCGACCGTGCTGCGCAACTGCGGCGAGGACGAGGACGCCCGCGAGGTGCTGCTCGCCAAACAGCGCCGCCGCCGCGAGACCCTGCCCCTGGCCGGCCAGCTCTGGGGGTACGTGCAGGACTTCGCGGTGGCCTACGGGTACCGGCCGGGCCGGGCGGCGATCTGGATGGCGGTGCTGTGGGCGGCGGCGACACTGGCCTTCTCGCACTCCGACCATCCGCCCATCAGCCGCGACGACCGTACGGCGTGGAACCCCGCGCTGTTCGCCCTGGACCTGCTGCTGCCCGTCATCGACCTCGGCCAGGTCAGCCACTGGCGGCTGCGCGGCGGCTGGCAGTGGCTGGCCGCGATCGTGATCCTGCTGGGCTGGACCCTGGCGACGACGGTGGCGGCGGGGACGACGCGGCTGCTGCGCAGGAACTGAGAGCCCGCGGCACAGCCGCGGGACAGGGGGCCGTCAGCGCCCGAACAGGACCCGCACAACGCCCCGACAGGCACCTTTCACCACTCTTTGACCGTGCTCCGTACAACCCGGCAACGTTCACAAAAGCGTCACGGCCGCCCCTCTGGCCGTCCCCCTGCCCGCCGCTTTCAATGGTCTTCACCATGTCAGTGCTACGCGCGTTCGTCCGGGCGGTCCGGATGGCCGGGAACACCTCGTACCTCGCGGTCGGACTGCCCGCCGACGACGAGGTGCTGCTCGACGCGCCGGACGAGCAGCTCGCGCCCGCGCTGGTCGCGGCCTCCCGCGGCGAGTACGGCCCGGTGGCCAAGGTGCTCGCGCTCAGCCGGGAGGCCGCCGAGTGGGAGAACCGCGACCGGTACGCGATCCGCCTGGCCGCCTTCGCCCGCTCCCGCGACGAGTGGCTGCTGCGCTGGCAGGAGGCGGCGCCGCACGACCCGGACATGCTGCTGGTCAGGGCGGAGCTGGCGGTCCGCCGGGGCTGGGAGTCGCCCGCCCGCGCGGAGCTGCTGCGCCAGGTCGGCCCGCTGATCACCGCCGCCGCCGAGGGCGACCCGCGGGACCCCGTGCCGTGGCGGATCGCGCTCGACCAGGCCCGTGGCACGAACGCGGGGCACACCGAGTTCGAGCAGCTGTGGGCCGAGGCCGTCCGCCGCTCCCCGCACCACTACGGCTGCCACGTGGCGGCGCTCCAATACCTGTCCGCCGCCTGGTACGGGTCGCACCGCGAGTGCTTCGACTTCGCCGAGCGGGCGGCGCAGGACGCCCTGCCCGGCTCACTGGTGCAGGCGCTGCCGGTCCGGGCCGCCTTCGCGTACCTCACCGAGGGCGGCGGGCCCGCGGTGCTGCGCGAGCGGCTCGACGCGGCGGCCGATCTGGCGGTCGAGGTCTCCGCCGCCCACCCCGTCGCCACCCCGTGGCCCGCGGAGGTCCGCAATCTGCTCGTGTACGTCCTGGTCCGGCTGGAGCGCTGGCAGGACGCCCTCGCCGAGCTGCGCAGGACCGGCCCGTACGCCACCTCGTTCCCCTGGGACCGGATCTCGGACGACCCGCTCGGCCAGTTCCTCCAGCTGCGCGACGGGGTCCGCCTCGAGGTGGCGGCGGGGCTGCCACTGGGCCGGGCCGCGGGGCCCCGCCGGCCGCGAGAGGACCGGGGCGGGCACCCCGGTCCCGGCGCCCATTAGGCTTGCCGGTCGTGACCACCGTCCGGCTGCCGCTCTTCCCGCTGAACTCGGTTCTGTTCCCGGGGCTCGTACTGCCCCTGAACGTCTTCGAGGAGCGTTATCGCGCCCTGATGCGCGACCTGCTGAAGACCCCCGAGGACGAACCGCGCAGGTTCGCCGTCGTCGCCATCCGCGACGGCCACGAGGTGGCGCCCAGCGCGCCGGGCATGCCGGACCGGACGGCCGTCCTGGAACGCGGTCCGTCGGCCGGTTTCGGCGAGGACCCGGCCGCCGCCTTCCACGAGGTGGGCTGCGTCGCGGACGCGGCGACGATCCGGGAGCGGCCCGACGGCAGCTTCGAGGTGCTGGCCACCGGGACGACCCGGGTGCGGCTGCGGTCCGTGGACGCCTCGGGCGCCTATCTCACCGCCGAGCTGGAGGAGCTTCCGGAGGACCCGGGGGACGAGGCGGGGGCGCTCGCCGAGGGCGTCCTGCGGGCCTTCAGGCAGTACCAGAAGCGGCTGGCCGGTGCCCGGGAGCGCTCGCTGTCCACGGGGGCGGAGCTGCCGGACGAGCCGTCCGTCGTCTCGTACCTGGTCGCCGCCGCCGTCATGCACGACATCCCGGCGAAGCAGCGGCTGCTGCAAGCCCCGGACACCGCCTCGCGCCTGCGCGAGGAGCTGAAGATGCTGCGCAGGGAGACGGCGATCATCCGTAATCTGCCGTCCCTGCCGGCGGCCGAACTGACCCGCGGCCCGACCAGCCTGAACTGACACCCGCGACGCCCGGCACGGTCGCGACACCTGGGAAGACGATGGCGAAGAAGTCCAAGAAGCAGCAGTCCGGCGGTACCCCGGCGACGGTGGCGCTGACCGCCGCGGGCGTCGCGTACACGGTGCACGCCTACGAGCACGACCCCGCGCACCCGTCGTACGGGGAGGAGGCCACCGAGGCGATGGGCGTGTCCCCGGACCGGGTCTTCAAGACCCTGGTGGCGGACGTGGACGGCGCCCTGGTGGTGGCCGTGGTGCCGGTGGCGAACTCGCTCGATCTGAAGGCCCTGGCCACGGCGGTCGGCGGCAAGCGCGCGGCGATGGCGGACCCGGCGGCGGCCGAACGCACCACCGGGTACGTGCGCGGCGGCATCTCCCCCCTGGGCCAGCGCAAGAAGCTGTCCACCGTCCTCGACTCCTCCGCCGGGCGGCACGCCACGATCTGTGTCTCGGCGGGCCGCCGCGGCCTGGAGGTGGAGCTGTCCCCCGGCGATCTGGCGCGGCTCACGGAAGCCGTGTCGGCCCCCGTCGCCCGTGCGTGACCTCTCGACGCGCGCGCCGTCCTCGGTTAAGTACGAGGGGCATGTCGAAGAAAACACGCAAACGCAAGTGGCGCGCCAGAAAGGGCCGCGCGAACCACGGCCGCAGGCCCGCCTGAACCCTCCGGAGAGACCGGGCCGGTCACCGCTCCGGCGGATCGGCTCGGTCCTCGGCGCCCTCGGGCAGAAGAGCCGCACGCCACGGCCGCAGGCCCGCCTGCGGCCCCGCAGGGACCGGACCGGCCGC
>NZ_JBHWHV010000084.1:0-22252 GCF_042732375.1 Streptomyces sp. NPDC059785 | reverse complement strand
ACCGCTCCGGCCGGCCGGCTCAGTCCTCGGGTGCCCCAGGCAGAAAAGCCGCACGAACCACAGCCGCAGGCCCGTCCGTAAACCCCGGGAGGACCGGACCGGCCGCCGCTCCGGCCGGCCGGCTCAGTCCTCGGGTGCCCCAGGCAGAAAAGCCGCACGAACCACAGCCGCAGGCCCGTCCGTAAACCCCGGGAGGACCGGGCCGGTCACCGCTCCGGTGGGCCGGCTCAGTCCTCGGGCAGGGTGGGGGGCGCGGCCGTGTAGGGCGTCGCGTACGGTTCGGGGTCGCGTGGGCCGAACATCGCCGTGAGGCCGAGGTGGACCAGCAGGGCCGCCACCGACCAGGCGAGCAGCGCGCCCTTGGCGCTCAGCTTCAGCGGCGCGGAGAAGGTCACGCCCTTGCCCACGTCCTTGGCGTGCGCGATCACGTCCTGGGTGGGTCCGAGCCACACCCCGAGCCGCCAGGCGAGCAGCGAGCCGAGCAGTCCGCCCACGGCCAGCCCCACGGTCAGCGGCACCCCGCCGCGCCGCCGCAGCAGGAACACCACGAGCGCGCTGACCACGCCGAGCGCCAGGGCGAGCAGCGTGAAGGTGCCGTCGACCCCGATGGCCTGCTCGCCCTCGGTGTCCTTGAAGTAGACGACCCACTTCTTGTCGACGACGCCGCCGACGAGCGGCACGTGCGGCGCCAGCCACCACCACAGCAGCCCGAGCAGCACCCCGCCGACCGCCACCGCGACGGTGATCACGGCGGCCTCCCGCACTTCCGTCTTCATCCCGGGGCCGTCCTGTCGGTACTCGGAGAATCCTCCGGAGCCCCCGGCGGGCGGCGCCCCCCAGTTCTGGTGCGGAGGCTGCTGGTGCGGCGGGGGTGGCGGAGTCAGCGGTGCGGTCACCCTGACATCGTGCCAGGCGCCGCCGCCGCGCGCGTCACCGGACGGCCGCCCGGCGGTACGCCCACGTCGCCACAGCCAGCGAAGCGACCCCGACGCCCGCGCAGACCGCGAGGTCACCGAGGACGAAGGCCCAGTCGGGACGGGCGCCGAAGGTCCGCGCGAACGCCTCGACGCCGTACGTCGACGGCAGCAGGTCCCGGCACCACTGGACGGCGGTCGGCAGCCGCTCCGGCGGCAGGACGCCGAGCAGCAGCGCCGCCGACATGCCCAGCTGGCCGAGCAGGGTGGCGAGTTCGGGCCGCGGCGCGAGCAGGCCGAGCGCGGCGCCGAGCCCGGCGAGCGCGGCACCGGCGAGCGGGATCACCGCGGCGAGCACCCACAGGTTCGCCATCGGCAGCCCGAACAGCACGCAGCCGAAGACGGCCGTGACGAACGTCCCCGGCACGGTGAAGGAGGCGTACGCGCCCGCCGCGCCGAGCACCACGGCGGCGGGCGGCACCGGCAGCGTCGCGTAGTGGTCGAGCCCGCCGGTCGCCCTGAGCTGGCCGAAGTACTGCGCGAGGAGGTTGAGCGCGACGAAGGCGACGACCAGCACCGAGGAGCCCGCCACCACGGACCGCGCCTCGGCGCCGCCGTCCACCACGCCCCGCATCAGGACCATGATCCCGACGGACTGGAAGGTCGCCACGAAGAGCAGCGGGATCCGCGCGACCCGGGCCCGGGAGAGCTGCGCGCGGTAGACGGCGGCCAGCGACGGCCACAGCCGGGCGCGCGGCCCCAGTTCCACGGCGTCGCCGACGTCCTCGGGCACGGACAGCGCGCTGCCCGGCAGAACCTCGGCGGGTACGACACTCACGTCGAACTGCTCCCCTTCGCTCCGGCAGCCGTCCCGGTCCCCGCGTCCACGCCACCGCGCGGGCGGCGTACGACGGCGGCGGGCCGCGCGTGACGCGCACGCCCCGCGGCCCCCGCACCGTGTACGTCCACGGCGCCTCTCATCTTCCCTACGGATGCCACGGCCCGCGCGCTCACGCCCGCACCAGTCCCTGTCCGTCGCCGCCGAGCGCCAGGTAGACGTCCTCCAGGCTGGGCGTGGTCAGGGTGAAGTCGTCCAGGGCCGCGAAGGCGTCGCCGCCGGTGACCGTGGCGACGACCGCGCGGGCCTCCTCGGGCGCGAGCCGCAGCGTCCAGCGGCGGCCCGAACGGGCGGCCCGGCCGTGCAGCGCGGCGACCTCGGGCACGTCCAGCGGGGCGCTCTGCCGCCAGACGAGGTCGACCCGGACCTCGCCCGCGACCCGCTCCTTGAGCCCGGCGGGCGTGTCGCAGGCGATGACACGCCCCCGGTCGAGCACCGCGACCCGGTCGAGGACGGTCTCCGCCTCGATGACGTTGTGGGTGACCAGCAGGACGGTGGTGCCCCGCTCGGCCCGCCGCCGGTCGACGGCGGCCCACACGGCGCGCCGGGCCACCGGGTCCATCCCGGTGGTCGGCTCGTCGAGGACGAGCAGCGGCCGCTCCCCCACCAGCGCGGCGGCGACACAGGCGAGCCTGCGCTGACCGCCGGAGAGCTTCTTCAGGGGGCGGGCGGCGAGCGGGGTGAGGCCCAGCTCGTCCAGGACGGCGTCGCGCTCGGCGCGTGCCTGGCGCACTTCGAGGCCGCGCAGCCGTCCGGTGGTCTCGGCGGCGAGCGACACGGTCAGCTCGTCCAGGGCCGTGGACTCCTGCCCGAGGTAGGCGAGGATGCGGGCCGCGCGTTCGGGGTGGCGCACGATGTCGTGCCCGAGGATCTCCACGGCGCCCTCGTCGGGCCGCATCAGGCCGGTGAGCTGGCGGACGAGGGTGGACTTGCCGGCACCGTTCGGCCCGAGCAGTCCGAAGATCTCCCCGCGCCGGATGTCGAGGTGGACGCCGTCGGTGGCCCGTACCTCGGGGGTGGCGGGGGCGCCGCGCCGGCCGCGGAGTGCCGGGTAGGTCTTGGTGAGACCCCGCACCGCGCAGACGACGTCACCGTCCCGTCCCCTGCGGCCTGCCTGTGCCGTGCGCGTCCTCACGAAGGACGAGACTACGGGGTCCGATGCCCCGTTATGCGTCCGGGGCCGTCGCCCGGCGCCCGCGAACCGGCGCTCACTCCCCCGCGGGAGCGTGTTCCGCCGCCGTGCGGACGTCGATCTCGCGCCAGAAGCCGGCCCGGATCGCGTACCGGTCGTGCTCGTCGATCTGGTCGTCCTTGTGCGCGAGGAGCCCGAAGCGGGCGGCGTAGCGCAGCAGTTCCCCGTCCACCCGGTGCGGGATGCGCGGGTACATCGCGGACAGCTTCTGCAACTGGGCCTGGTCGGCGAGGCGCTCCATCCAGCGGCGCGCGAAGACCTGCCCCACCTCGTACGGGTCGCCGCCGACGGTGGTGATGTCCTCCTCGCGGTCCGCCCAGCGCTGCTCGGCGGAGGTGAGCTGGGCGAGGGTGGGCAGCGAGGCGGCCTCCGCGGACTCGGCGGCGGCGCCGGGGCGCTCGACCCAGCCCTTGTCGGAGGACCAGCGCAGGGTGGCGGTCGTGGGGTGCTGGGCGGCCTGGGTGCCGGGGCCGCGCAGGGCGGCCAGGTCCTTGGGGGTGGGCACGCCCTTGGGCGCGGGGATGCGGTCCTCCACGCCGTTGCGGGACTCCCCCGCCGTGACGTGCTCGGGTTCCTCCACGGAGCGTTCGGCCGCGGCGGCGAGCGCCGAGTCGGGCAGCGGGGCGGAGAGGATCGCGGCGATCTCGGGCCGCGGCACCGGCGGCGGCGCGCAGACCCCGCCGAGCTCCTTGGCGCGGACGGCCCGGGTGATCCAGGCCCGGTCGAGCACCCGCCGCTCGTCGGCCTCGGCGACCAGGTCCTCCGACTGGTTGTAGTCGCCGTCGCCGGCCTGCACGGCCCACAGGTGCACGGCGACTCCGTGCTCCTTGGCGGCCATCATGCCGGGCAGCAGGTCTCCGTCGCCGGTGACCAGGACCACGTCGGAGCAGGCCCGGTTGCGCGCCAGCTCGGTCAGTTCGGCGTGCATGGCGGCGTCGACGCCCTTCTGCGCCCATCGTCCGTCACTGCGGGTGAGGGCGCCGAGGCGCACCGTCACCCGGGGCATCACGCGGAGCCTGCGGTGCTCGGGCTGCGGTACGCGGTCGGGGGCGCCGTCGAACCAGTAGATGCGCAGCAGGGGCCGCTGCGTGTCGGACTCGGCGCGCTCGCGCAGCCCCTGGATCAGGGCGGCGTGATCGACGGTGATCCGGGAGCGAGAGGGTTCCCCGGCGAGGAGGCTGGCGGCGGCCCCGAGCAGATAACCGGCGTCCACCAGGACGATGCAGCGGTCCACGCGGTCCACCCTCTTTCCGGTTTCCGGGAGGTTTGCTTCGGGCTTCCTTCGAGTCTGCCCGACCGCGCGAAGGTTAACGGCCCGAACTCGATCTTCGGCGTGGCGTATCGGCGGATCACTTCTCGGCAGAGCCTGTGACGCACGGTAATTATCCGACATGCGCGGTTTGTCGGGCCGTGTGAATCTGAATCCGGCTTCGGCCCCCAGGCCCCCCTCAGGAGGAAGATCACCATGGCCAAGAACAAGAACCGCAAACAGGGCGGTCAACCGGACCGCTCCGCGCAGGCCGAGCAGGCCCAGGAGCAGGCGCGCACTTCGGCGGCCGAGGCTCAGCAGTCGGCGATGCCGCAGTTCCAGAGCCCCGGCGACGGCTCGCGCAAGCAGAGGCGCTTCGGGCACAACTGAGGCCGCGCGCGGGGCCGGTCGAGGCCCGCCGCACGACGAGGGGCGCACCCGCGACCGGGTGCGCCCCTCGTGTGCGTCGACTGCTCGCCGTCAGCCCGCCAGGCAGGACGGGCCGAGCAGCACCTTCAGGTCGCCGAAGAGCGCGGGGTCCGGCTTGACGCGGTGCCGGTCGAGGCGGAGCACCGTCGTCTTGCGGGGGCCCTGGAGCCTGATCCGCACCTCGCTGTCGCCCCGGTGGTGGGTGAGGATCTCGCCGAGCCTGCTGACCATGGGCGGGGTGACCCGGGTGGCCGGGATGGTGATCATCACCGGCGCGTTGGTCCCGGCGTTCGACAGGTCGGGGACCATCAGCTCCATCGCGACGAGGCGCGGCACGTCCTCGCGCTTGTCCAGCCGGCCCTTGACGAAGACCACCGCGTCCTCGACGAGTTGGGTCGACACGAGCTGGTACGTCGCCGGGAAGAACATGCACTCGATGGAGCCCGCGAGGTCCTCGACGGTGGCGATCGCCCAGGCGTTGCCCTGCTTGGTCATCTTGCGCTGGAGGCCCGAGATGATGCCGCCGATGGTGACCACCGCGCCGTCCGCGTGCTCACCGCCGGTGAGCTGGGAGATGCCCGCGTCGGCCTTGTCGGAGAGCACGTGCTCCAGGCCGAAGAGCGGGTGGTCGGAGACGTACAGACCGAGCATCTCGCGCTCCTGGGCGAGGAGGTAGGTCTTGTCCCACTCGTCGGTGGTGAACTCGACGTCGAGTCCGAAGCCCGGCTCGTCCGCGCCGTCGTCGCCCATGCCGCCGAAGAGGTCGAACTGCCCCTCGGCCTCCTTGCGCTTGACCTGCACCACGTTGTCGATCATCGGCTCGAAGTGTGCGGTGAGGCCCTTGCGGGTGTGCCCCATGGTGTCGAACGCGCCCGCCTTGATCAGCGACTCCGTGGTGCGCTTGTTGCAGGCGGCGGCCTCGACCTTGTCGAGGTAGTCGGGGAACGAGGCGTACTTCCCCTTGGCCTTGCGGCTGCGGATGATCGCCTCGACCACGTTAGTGCCGACGTTGCGCACCGCGGAGAGGCCGAAGAGGATCACGTCGTCGCCCTGGGCGGCGAAGTTCTGCTCGGACTCGTTGACGTTGGGCGGCAGCACCTTGATGCCCATGCGCCGGCACTCGTTCAGATAGACGGCCGACTTGTCCTTGTCGTCCTTGACCGAGGTGAGCAGCGCGGCCATGTACTCGGCCGGGTAGTTCGCCTTCAGGTAGCCGGTCCAGTACGAGACCAGGCCGTACGCGGCGGAGTGGGCCTTGTTGAACGCGTATCCGGCGAACGGGACCAGCACGTCCCACAGGGCCTGGATCGCTTCGTCGCTGTAGCCGTTCTTCTTGGCGCCGGCCTGGAAGATGGTGAAATTCTTCGCCAGTTCCTCGGGCTTCTTCTTGCCCATCACGCGGCGCAGGATGTCGGCCTCGCCGAGCGAGTACCCGGCGATGATCTGGGCGGCCTTCTGCACCTGCTCCTGGTAGACGATCAGGCCGTAGGTGACCGCCAGGACCTCCTCGAGCGGCTCCTCGAGCTCCTTGTGGATCGGCGTGATCTCCTGGCGCTTGTTCTTGCGCTCCGCGTAGTTGATGTGCGAGTTCATGCCCATCGGACCCGGCCGGTAGAGGGCCGAGACGGCGGAGATGTCCTCGAAGTTGTCGGGCTGCATCTGGCGCAGCAGCGAGCGCATCGGGCCGCCGTCGAACTGGAAGACACCGAGGGTGTCACCGCGGCAGAGCAGTTCGAAGGTCTTGGGGTCGTCCAGCGGGAGCGCGAGCATCTCCAGGTCGATGCCCTTGTTGGCCTTCACCATCTTGATGGCGTCGTCCATGATCGTCAGGTTGCGCAGGCCGAGGAAGTCCATCTTCAGCAGGCCCAGCGACTCGCACTGGGGGTAGTCCCACTGTGTGATGGTCACGCCGTCGGTGTGCCGCACCCAGATCGGGGCGTGGTCGACGATGGGCTCGCTGGACATGATCACGCCGGCCGCGTGCACGCCCATCTGCCGGACCAGGCCCTCGACGCCCTTGGCGGTGTCGATGACCTTCTTGACGTCCGCCTCGTTCTCGTACATCCCGCGGATCTCGCCCGCCTCGCTGTAGCGCGGGTGTGAGGGGTTGGTGATGCCGTCGAGGTCGATGCCCTTGCCGAGGACGTCGGCGGGCATGGCCTTGGTGAGCCGGTCGCCCATCGCGTACGGGTAGCCCAGCACGCGCGCGGAGTCCTTGATCGCGTTCTTGGCCTTGATCTTGCCGTAGGTGCCGATCATGGCGACCTTGTCGGCGCCGTACTTCTCCGTCACGTACCTGATCACTTCGACGCGCCGACGCTCGTCGAAGTCGATGTCGACGTCGGGCATGGAGACGCGCTCGGGGTTGAGGAACCGCTCGAAGATCAGGCCGTGCGGGATCGGGTCGAGGTCGGTGATGCCCATGGCGTAGGCGACGATCGAGCCGGCCGCGGAGCCTCGACCGGGGCCCACCGCGATGCCGTTGTTCTTGGCCCACATGATGAAGTCGGCGACGACGAGGAAGTACCCCGGGAACCCCATCTGGATGATGACGTCCATCTCGTACTCGACCTGCTTCTGGCGGTCCTCGGGGATGCCGCCGGGGAAGCGGCGCTCCATACCGCGGCGCACCTCCTCCTTGAACCAGGTGACCTCGGTGAAGCCCTCCGGGATGTCGAACTTCGGCATCAGGTCGCGCTTCTCGAACATCCCGGTGGTGTCGATCTGCTCGGCGACCAGGAGGGTGTTGCGGCAGCCCTCCTGCCAGGCGTCCGAGGAGTCCACCGCGTACATCTCGTCCGTGGACTTCAGGTAGTAGCCGGTGCCGTCGAACTTGAAGCGGTCGGGGTCGGAGAGGTTCTTGCCGGTCTGGATGCACAGCAGGGCGTCGTGGGCGGTCGCCTCGTGCGCGTACGTGTAGTGCGAGTCGTTCGTCACGAGCGGCGGGATGCCGAGCTTCTTGCCGATCTCCAGCAGTCCGTCGCGGACCCGGCGCTCGATCTCGATGCCGTGGTCCATCAGCTCCAGGAAGTAGCGGTCCTTGCCGAAGATGTCCTGGTACTCGGCGGCCGCCTTCAGGGCCTCGTCGTACTGGCCGAGGCGCAGCCGGGTCTGGAGCTCGCCGGAGGGGCAGCCGGTGGAGGCGATGAGCCCCTCGGACCACTGGGAGATGGACTCCTTGTCCATCCGGGGCCACTTCTGGAGCCAGCCCTCGGCGTACGCGTCGGAGGACAGCTTGAAGAGGTTGTGCAGGCCCGTCCTGTTCGCCGCCCAGATCGTCTTGTGCGTGTAACCACCGGAACCGGAGACGTCGTCGCGCTTCTGGTGCGGCTGGCCCCACTGGATCTTGCGCTTGTTCCGCCGGGACTCGGGGGCGACGTACGCCTCGATGCCGATGATCGGGGTGACGCCTGCCTTCTGCGCCGTGTGGAAGAAGTCGTACGCCCCGTGCAGGTTGCCGTGGTCGCTCATGGCGATGTGTGTCATGCCCATCTCATTGCAGGCATTGAACATGTCCTTGAGCCGCGCGGCACCGTCCAGCAGCGAGTACTGGGTGTGGACGTGCAGGTGCGTGAACGGCGGCTTCGACACGGCTTGGGCCTCCAAAGATGACGGGCGGGCGACAGGCTGCGGACAGTCCGGGGGGTCAGCGTCGAAGTCTATGCCCGGCGACTGACACTCCGCGGCCGGGCGCACGTACCTTCGGGTGGGAGCACGGGCTCCCCGGATTCCGGGCACTCCCGGGTCCCGCCGTCCGTTGCCACGACGGACCACCTGTCCCACACGTCATGCACCACCTGCACCAGGAGGCACCCAGCGATGCCGGTTCCGCAGCTCAGCGCCGAGCAACGCGGCGAGCAGATCCTCGCCGTGTTCGACACCGCCTTCGGCGAGCTCCTGGCCGCCGACCCGGCCGCGTTCCGGGTCAAGTTCCGCAAGATGGCGTCCTCGGCCTTCGCGTTCTACCGCGGCACGGCGTGCCTCTTCTACCACGACGTCGACGCCGAGGACGCGCGGCGGGACGACGGCTCGGTCAGCGGCCCGTACCTGGACGACCGCACCGCGCGCGTGTGGATCCACGGCGACCTGCACGCGGAGAACTTCGGCACGTACATGGACGCCCAGGGCCGCCTGATCTTCAACGTGAACGACTTCGACGAGGCGTACGTGGGCCCGTTCACCTGGGACCTCAAGCGGCTCGCGGCCTCCCTGGCCCTGATCGGGTACGCGAAGGCGTTCAGCGACGAGCAGATCACCGAGCTGGTCCGGGTCTACGCGGCCGCCTACCGCGAGCGCGTACGTGCCCTGGCCACCGGCGCCAAGAGCGACGAGGTGCCGCCCTTCACACTGGACACGGCCGAGGGCCCGCTGCTGGAGGCGCTGCGCGTCGCCCGCTCGCTGACCCGCTTCGGGCTCCTTGACTCGATGACCGAGATCCGGGACTTCGAGCGCCGCTTCGCGCCCGGCGGCGGCTCCATCGAGCTGGACGCCGCCACCCGGTACAAGGTGCTCGCCGCCTTCGACGGCTATCTGGAGACGCTGCCCGAGGCGTCGCTGGCCCGCCCGGACTCCTACCGGGTCAAGGACGTCGTGGGCCGCCGCGGCATCGGCATCGGCTCGGCCGGGCTGCCGTCCTACAACATCCTGCTCGAGGGCAACAGCGACGCCCTGGAGAACGATGTGGTGATCTACATCAAGCAGGCCCAGACCCCGGCCGTCTCCCGGCACATCACCGACCCGGCCATCCGCGACTACTTCCAGCACGAGGGCCACCGCACCGTGATCTCGCAGCGCGCCCTCCAGGCGCACGCGGACCCGTGGCTGGGCTGGACCGAGCTGGACGGCGCGGGCCAGCTCGTCGCCGAGGTCTCGCCCTACGCGGTGGACCTCGACTGGGGCGACATCGACGACCCGGAGGAGATCGCGGCGGTCGTCGCCGACCTCGGCCGGGCCACGGCCACGATGCACGCGGCGGCGGACGACCAGTCCGGCGAGTCCCTGGTGCCGTTCTCCACCGAGCGGGCCATCGACGCGGCGATCGCGGCCGACGAGGACGGCTTCGCCGACCTCCTGGTGGACTTCGCGCACAGCTACGGGGCACGCGCGCGCGGCGACCACCAGATCTTCGTCGACCTCTTCCGCAACGGCCGGATACCGGGCCTGTAGGACCGGATCCCCGGTCGGCGGACCGCGAGCCGGATCACACCGCCGCACAACGCTCCCGTAACGCATAGGAACCCTTTAGGGGGTGCTTACGGGAGCCCGTGGGACACTCATCAGCGCTATGGACATGTCCGGGACCCAGCTCAGAGCCCTCCGCGCGGCTCTGTTCACGGCTGTCGTCGTGACGCTCTCGACGGCGTCGCACGTCCTGCTGTCCCGGGCACCCCTGCCGCTGAGCACCGTGGCCGCGATCTCGGGCGCCGTCTTCGCCGTCGCGTACGTGCTGGCGGGCCGCGAGCGCGGCTTCGGCCGGATCGCCGCCCTGCTGATCCCGCTGGAGCTGGCCGCCGACACCGTCTTCACCGCCGGCCAGCACGTCTGTTACGGCGAGGCGGGCGGCCCGGTCGCCGGGCCGCTGCGCTCCTTCGGCTTCGACGTGCTGTGCGGCGGGTCCGTCGGCACCCCGCTGGCCCGGGTCACCGGCGGCCAGGGCGACCGCACCGCGGTCCTGCTCGCGCACGCCGACCCGGGCGCCGCCTGGCTGCTGCTCGGCGCCCACCTCGGCGTCGGCCTGCTGGCCGCCGCCTGGCTGCGGCGCGGCGAGCGGGCCCTGGCCCAGCTGCTGCGCGCGGTGGCGGCGAGCACCTTCCGGCCGCTGCTGCTCGCGGTCGCGGCGGTCACCGTACGGCCCGCCGCCGTGCGCCGCCCGGCACGTCCCGCTCCGCGGACCCGTACGGCGCGTACGCGGATGTTCACGCACTCCCTGGGACGGCGTGGCCCGCCCTGCTCGGCCGCAGTTGCCTGAGCACCAGCAGTCCACCCGTACATATACGTATTCCGCACATATACGCATTCCGCGTACGACATGTGCGCGTCCCCCCATGGAGATCATCCCTATGAGCAAGCGGAACAGCCAGGCGGCGAAGACGGCGGCCCGTGAGCGGCTGCGCCAGGAGCGCGAGCGCCAGGCCAAGCGCGACAAGGTCAAGCGGCAGGCGGTCGTCGCCTTCTCGATCGTGGCCGTCCTCGCGATAGCCGGCGGCATCGGCTACGCCGTCGTCCAGGGCAACAAGCCCGGCCAGTGGGAGGCCGCCAAGGACGAGAAGCTCGTCAAGCCGGCCAACACCTCGGGCAAGAACGGCACGACCGTCGTCATCGGCAAGAGCAGCGCGAAGAAGACCCTGGAGCTGTACGAGGACTCGCGCTGCCCGATCTGCGCGCAGTTCGAGCAGACCGTCGGCAACACCGTCCACAAGGGCCTCGAGGACGGCGACTACAAGATCCAGTACATCGGCGCCACGTTCATCGACAACGGCGCCGGCGGCGAGGGCTCCAAGAACGCGCTCAGCGCGCTCGGCGCCGCGCTCAACGTGAGCACCGACGCGTTCCTCGACTACAAGACGGCGCTCTACTCGACGAAGTACCACCCCGACGAGGACGACGACAAGTTCGCGGACGACTCGTACCTGATCAAGGTCGCCAACACCGTGGACGCCCTCAAGGACAACGCGAAGTTCCAGAAGGCCGTGAAGGCCGGCACCTACGACCGGTGGGCGCTGGAGATGTCCTCGAAGTTCGACGACAGCGGGGTGACCGGCACGCCGACGCTGAAGATGGACGGCAAGACGCTGACCGGCACGAACAGCCAGAGCGCCCCCATGACCGTCGCCGACTTCCAGACGGCGATCGACGCGGCTCTCAAGGCCTGACCCCGGGTCGGGGCCCCGGGCCCCGGCCGGATGGCCCGGCTCCAGGGCCTGCCCTCCGGGCGAGCGGCGGCTGAAGAGCGGGCGAATTCTCGTCTACGCGCCCGTGCGCTAGCCGGCCGGCCGGTCGCCGCCGCTCCTGCCGCCGCCGGTCAGAGCGTGTCGAGGAAGCCGAGCGCCACCTTCCAGGTGGCCTCGGCGGCCTCCTCGTCGTAGTCGGGCAGCCCGGGGTCGGTGTAGAGGTGGCCCGCGCCCGCGTATCTGTAGATCTCCACGTCGGCGCCCGTGCGCTGCATCCGCAGATACCACGCGCTCAGCCAGTCGTCCGTCTCGAACGCGTCGGGCTCGGCGACGTGGAGCTGGACCGGCAGCTCGTCCACGGACGCGCTCTCGGCGATGTCCGACGTGCCGTGCAGGAGCAGCAGGCCGCGGGCCTTCTCGTCGCCGAGGGCCAGGGTCTGCGCGATGGACGCCCCGAGCGAGAACCCCGCGTACACGAGCCCGCGCTCCGAGTACGGCGCGGCGGCCAGGACGGCGCGCTTGAGCAGCTCGTCCTTGCCGATCCCGTCCTTGGCGGCCATGCCCTCCTCGACCGTCTCGAAAGTACGGCCGTCGAAGAGGTCCGGCGTCCACACCTCGTGTCCGGCCGCCCGCAGCCGGTCCGCCGCCGCGCGCACCGCGGGACGCAGCCCGTAGGTCGAGTGAAAGAGCATGATGTTCATGAGGTCATGGTGCCAGCCGCCACCGACAGCGCCGTCCTGCGCCGGGTGTACCCCGTCACACCTCTGATTCACATGTTCATGTCCGCGCCAGCCGGTTACGTTCGGAGGCATGGAGAACGTACTGCGCCCGCTGATCGTCGTCGGCGGCTCGGTCGTACTCACGCTGATCATCGGCTGGGCCGTCGATCAGCTGTTGCGACGGGCCGACGGCCGACACCACGAGACCCCGCTGTGGGGCCTGCTGCGCCGCGGCCGTGTCCCCTTCCAACTCGTGCTCTGCACCGCGCTGCTCAGAGGCTCCTACGACCAGGCGGAGCTGGTCAGGGACCACCGGATCGCCGTGGGCCGCATCCTGACCCTGATCCTCATCGGCTCGGCGGCCTGGCTGGTCGTGCGCATCGCGGCGGCGGTCGTCCAGACCTCCTACTCGCGGTACGCGTCCGCTCACCGCGACCCCGCCCGGGTCCGCCGGGTGCGCACCCAGGTCTCGCTGATCCAGCGGGTGGTCTCCGCGGTCGTCGGCGTGGTGGCGGTGGCCTCGATGCTGCTGACCTTCCCCGCGATGCGGGCGGCCGGCGCCTCGCTGCTGGCCTCGGCCGGCATCCTGGGCATCGTCGCCGGCGTCGCCGCCCAGTCCACTCTGGGCAACCTCTTCGCCGGGTTCCAGATCGCCTTCGGCGACATGGTGCGGCTCGGGGACACGGTCGTGGTGGACGGCGAGTGGGGCACCGTCGACGAGATCACCCTCACCTTCCTGACCGTGCGCACGTGGGACGACCGGCGGATCACGATGCCCGTGTCCTACTTCACCTCGAAGGCGTTCGAGAACTGGTCGCGCGGCGGTGCCCAGATGACCGGCACCGTCTTCTTCCACCTCGACCACACGGCGCCCGTCGTCGAGATGCGCGAGAAGCTCCGCGACATCCTGCGCGAGTGCCCGGCGTGGGACGGCCGCGACTGGGGCCTGGCCGTGACCGACACCACGCCCAACACCATGCAGGTGCGTGCCCTGGCGACCGCGAAGGACGCGGACGACATCTGGACGGTACGGGTCACGGTGCGCGAGCAGATGATCCGCTGGCTCACCCAGCACCACCCGTACGCGCTGCCCCGCGTCAACACGGCCGATGCCGCGCTGCCGCCGGGCAGCAACGGACGGGTCTCCCTGGACCACACCAGGCGCCTGCACACACCGCCCCGCACGGGCCGCGGCTGACCGCCGCCTCGCACGCGCGCGTGAGGATCCCCGTCAGGCACGCGCGCGTGCGGGGTGGTTTCCCGTCACCGCAGGCTGCGCACGTCCAGGTGGCGCAGCACCCGGTCCACGATCTCCGGGTCGGAGCCGGGCTCGCTGCGCGCGGACAGCACCTCGTGCCGGGCCGCGCTCAGCATCTCCTGCTGGATCCGCCGGATCTTCTTCAGCCTCCCGGCCCGCTGCTCCTGCGCCTCGCGCCGCTCCTCGTCCCCGAGGTCGGGGCTGATCCGCAGCCCGATGTCGAAGGCCCGCCGCAGCAGCTGCTCGGACAGCTCCTCCGGCAGCTCCTCCTTGTCCTCGATCTCCTTCAGCCGGCGCTTGGCCGCCTTGGCCGCCCGGAACGCCAGCGCCTTCTCGAACTCCTTCTCGGCGGCCGTGTCCGACTCCACCCCGAGCTTTTTGACCAGCCACGGCAGTGTGAGTCCCTGGAGCACGAGCGTCGCCATGATGACCCCGAAGGCGATGAAGATGATCTCGTCACGGTCCGGGAACGGCGACCCCTCGTCCGTCTTCAGCGGGATCGCCAGCGCCAGCGCCGCCGAGGCCACCCCGCGCATCCCCGCCCACCACATCACGACGGTCTCCCGCCAGGACGTCGGGATCTCCTCGTCGTAGTCCCGTTTCGCGTGCAGCCGCTGGGTCAGCCAGGTCGCGGGCAGCAGCCACAGCAGCCGCAGGAAGACGACCACCACGACGACGGCCGCGGCCAGTCCCAGCATCTCCGGCCAGCGGCCCGACGCCGTCCTGATGGCGTTGTGCAGCTCCAGGCCGACCAGGCCGAAGGCCACGCCGGTGACGAGGGTGTCCACCACGTCCCAGAAGGTGTGCCCGACGAGCCGGGTCAGCACGGCGTCGGCGTCCGGCGAGTACTCCGCCAGGAACAGCGCGGTGGTCAGCACGGCGAGCACACCGGACCCGTGCAGCTCCTCGGCCAGCACGTACGAGGCGTACGGCACCAGCAGCGTCAGACCGATCTGGAGGGTGGCGTCGTCCAGCAGGTCCATCAGTTTGTTGGCGCCCCAGCCGAGCACGAGACCGACGGCGAGCGCGACCACGGCGGAGAGCACGAAGTCGAGCGCGGCGTGCGGCAGTGAGAAGGACCCGCTGACCGCGGCGGCGATCGCGACGTTGTAGACGACGATGGCCGTCACGTCGTTGAAGAGCCCCTCGCCCTCCAGGATCGACACCAGCCGGCGCGGCAGCCTGAGCTGCCCCGCGACGGCGGTCGCCGCGACCGGGTCGGGCGGCGCGACCAGCGCGCCGAGCGCCACGGCGGCGACCAGCGGCAGCCCGGGCACCACGGCGTTCGCGACCACGGCCACCACCGCCGTGGTGACCAGCACCAGCGCCACGGCGAGCAGGAAGATCGGCCGTACGTTGGCGGCGAACTGCCGCCACGAGGTGCGCCGGACGGCGGCGTAGAGCAGCGGCGGCAGCAGCGCGGGCAGGATCAGGTCCGGCGGGATGTCCACGTTCGGGACGAAGTCCAGCAGGGCCAGCACGATGCCCAGGAGTGTCATCAGGACGGGCGCCGGCAGCCGCAGCCGTTCCCCGACCGGGACGCTCACCACGGCCCCGAGCAGCAGCACGAACAACAGGGCCAACTGTTCCACGGGAAGCGCTCCGACGGTCTAGACGATCAAGTGCGGCCAGACGTCAAGCGTGCCATGTCCTGATCCGTTCCGCCGAGACGGGCGCCCGCGCGGGGCCGCCGCCGCGCCGCTACAGCGAGCGCCGCATCGCCCGGTGCGGGATCCCCGCGTCGGGGAACTCGGGCCCGTACGCCTCGTAGCCCAGTCGCTCGTAGAAGCCGAGGGCGTGCGTCTGCGCGTGCAGGTCGACCGCTGCGAGCCCACGCGCGCGTGCCGCGTCCTCGATGGCCCGCACCAGCGCGGCCCCGACGCCGAGCCCGCGCGCGTCCCCGGTCACCGCGAGCCGCCCGAGGGAGCCCACGGTGAGGTCACCGCCGGTCTTCGCGGCGGCCGCCTCGCCGTGCAGCAGGCGGCCGGTGCCCAGCGGCACCCCGTCCTCGCGGACGGCCAGCACGTGCACGGTGTCCGCGCCGGCTCCGTCGGCCGCGTCGTACTCGATGTCCTGGGGGACGCCCTGTTCGACGACGAAGACCTCCTTGCGCACCCGGAAGCACGCGTCACGGTCGGCGGCGTCCCCGGCCACCCGCACGGTGTAGGCGGCGCTCACGCGTTGCTCTCCTCGCGCACCTTGTCGAGCGCCTTCTGAAGGTCCTCGGGGTAGCCGCTCGCGTACTCGACCCACCGGCCCTCGCCCGGGTGCTCGAAGCCGAGGCGCACCGCGTGCAGCCACTGCCGGGTGAGCCCGAGGCGCTTGGCCAGCGTCGGGTCGGCGCCGTACGTCAGGTCGCCCACGCAGGGGTGGCGGTGCGCCGACATGTGGACGCGGATCTGGTGGGTGCGCCCGGTCTCCAGCTTGACGTCGAGCAGGGAGGCCGCGCGGAACGCCTCGATCAGGTCGTAGTGCGTGACGGAGGGCTTGCCCTCGGCGGTGACCGCCCACTTGTAGTCGTGGTTCGGATGGCGGCCGATGGGGGCGTCGATGGTGCCGCTCGTCGGGTCGGGGTGGCCCTGGACCAGCGTGTGGTAGCGCTTGTCGACCGTGCGCTCCTTGAACTGGCGCTTGAGCGAGGTGTACGCGTACTCCGACTTGGCGACCACCATCAGGCCCGAGGTGCCGACGTCGAGGCGGTGCACGATGCCCTGGCGCTCGGCGGCGCCCGAGGTCGAGATCCGGTATCCGGCGGCGGCGAGGCCGCCGATGACGGTCGGGCCGCTCCAGCCGGGCGAGGGGTGCGCGGCGACCCCGACCGGCTTGACGATCACGACCACGTCCTCGTCGTCGTGCACGATCTCCATGCCCTCGACCGGCTCGGCGACGATCTGCACGGGCGCGGGCGCCTGCGGCATCTCCACCTCGAGCCAGGCACCGCCGTGCACCCGCTCGGACTTGCCGACCACCGTGCCGTCGACCAGCACCTTGCCTGCCGCGGCCAGCTCGGCCGCCTTCGTACGGGAGAAGCCGAACATGCGGGAGATGGCGGCGTCGACGCGCTCGCCCTCCAGACCGTCCGGCACGGGCAGGGTACGGATCTCGGGAATCGTGCTCACCCGTCGAGTATGCCGGACGGCTACGACACCGCCGGACGAGCCCTGGGAGCCCGGCCCCGGTCCGCGACGGCCCGAGGCCGGCGCGTCAGTCCTTGTGGACCGTGCCGTCCGGGTCGAGCCCGCGGAAGGACAGCAGCACGATCAGGATGCCGCCGCAGACGATGGCCGAGTCGGCCAGGTTGAAGACCGCGAAGTGCTTCGGCGAGATGAAGTCGACCACCGCGCCCTCGAAGACGCCGGGCGAACGGAAGATCCGGTCCGTGAGGTTGCCCAGCGCGCCGCCGAGGAGCAGGCCGAGCGCGATCGCCCAGGGCAGGCTGTACAGCTTGCGCGCGAGCCGGGCGATCACCACGATCACGGCCGCCGCGATCACGGTGAAGATCACGGTGAACGCCTCGCCGAAGCCGAAGGCCGCGCCCGCGTTGCGGATGGCCTCGAGCTGGAGCCAGTCGCCGATGATGTCGATCGGCGCGTGGTGCTCCAGCTTCGCGACCACGATCATCTTGCTGACGAGGTCGAGCGCGTAGGCCAGCGCGGCGACGGCGAACAGGACCGCGATCCTGCGCCTGCCCCTGGGCCGCTCGGCCCGGTCCGGCGTCCCGTCGGACCCGGCCTTCCCGGCAGCGGCCTCCCTGTCACCCGGTGCCCGCCCGTCGCCGGACGGCCCGTCCGCGGCCGGGGTCGCCACGTCGCCGGACCGTCCGTCCGGCGCGGTGGTCCCGTCGGACTGCTCCGGCTCGGCCCCCGGCCCTTCTGGGGTTTCCGGCGTACCGATGATGCGCTCCGCCTCTGCCACGTGAGTCCCTCAACCTAGGTGCCTGACTGAGGGAAGAGTACGGCACGGCCCGTTCCTAGCGGCGTTCCTGCTTCTGCTTGCACTCCACGCACAGGGTGGCGCGCGGGAACGCCTGCATACGGGCCTTGCCGATGGGGTTGCCGCAGTTCTCGCAGAGTCCGTACGTGCCCGCGTCCAGGCGGTGCAGCGCGCGCTCGGTCTGGTCGAGCATCTCGCGCGCGTTGGCCGCGAGGGCCATCTCGTGCTCCCGGGTGATGTTCTTGGTGCCGGTGTCCGCCTGGTCGTCGCCCGCGCCGTCCCCGGAGTCCCGCATCAGACCGGCCAGCGCCTGCTCGGACGCCTCGATCTCGGCGCGCAGCCTGGCCGCCTCGGACTCCAGTTCTGAACGGGCCCCGGCGACCTCCTCGGGCGTCCAGGGGTCCTCACCGGGGCGCACCGCGAGTTCGCCGGGTTCCACCGCGGCGGCCCGCGCCTTGGGGACCTCGGTGGGGTCCTTCGCCGCCGTGACCGTGCCAGAAGTCTTCTTCGCAACCACCGTCGTGGCTCCCGTCTTCTCCGCGGCCTCGGCCGCGCCCTCGGCCGCGGGGGCGGCCGTCCTGTCGGACCTTCTGGTGCTCTTCCCGGCCGTGCTCTTCGCGCCCGTCCCCCGGGAGGCCGCCTTCTCGGACGGCGTCCCCTTGGCAGGCGCCTTCTTCGCCGACGCCCCCTGGGACGCCGCTTCCTCCGATGCCGCTTCCGTGGATGCCGCTTCCGTGGATGCCGCTTCCTTTGACGCCGTCCGCTCGCCCGCCGTTTCCTTCGCGGCCGATTTCTTCGACGCTGTCTTCTTTGCGGCCGTCTTCTTCGCGCCTGCCCCCGTGGTGGCCGTCTTCCCGGCGGCCGTCTCCCCGGCCGCCGGACCCGTGGATCTGCCGGACGCCGACTGCTGTACGGCGGTCTTCTTCGCCACCATGGCCGCGGTCCCTTCACATATTGTGATCTTCCTCGCGAATCGTGCTGGGACGATAAATCGACTTGGGGCCCGCGGCAACGGGGCACGCCAATGTTTCGCCCGCCCCACGGACGCCGCTCGGCAGCTCGCAAGCGTTGTGCCCAGCTCACCGGCGGGTAATCCGCCGGGCCCGCCGTCCCAGGATCCGGACACCCGGGCCACGCCATTCGGGTCATCCGGCCGGGCGGAAAACCGGTCGGCCGCCGTCCCCGCGGCGCCGTACACTGGGCTCAGCGAGAAGCGTGGATGGGGACGAGTAGCGGCGTACGCGGCCAGGAGCGACCCGGGGACGGTGGAAGCCCGGGGGCGAGCGCGACGTGAAGATCACCCCGGAGCCGCCGGAAGAAGGCCCCAGCAGGGCTGGTAGACCCGGCATCGCGACCCCAATGAGGGGGCTCACCGGAGCACACACGGCACCGGGGAGCCAAGGAGGGTGGTACCGCGGGAGCGCGCCGCACCGGCGCACGTAGCCATACGGCTCTCGTCCCTCCGGACGGAAGGCAGCAAGTCCGCCGGAGGAATCGCGTTGAACACGCAGCAGACGCCGCAGCCGCAGCACACGCCGGCCGCGCAGCCGCAGTACCGCCAGGTGCCCGCCCAGGTCGACCTGCCCGCCCTCGAGCACGCCGTGCTCGACTTCTGGCGCGAGCAGAAGATCTTCGCCAAGAGCCTGGAGCAGTCCGAGGGCCGCCCCGAGTGGGTGTTCTACGAGGGCCCGCCCACCGCGAACGGCCTGCCAGGCGCCCACCACATCGAGGCGCGCGTCTTCAAGGATGTCTTCCCGCGCTTCCGCACCATGCGCGGGTACCACGTGGCCCGCAAGGCCGGCTGGGACTGCCACGGCCTCCCGGTCGAGCTGGCCGTGGAGAAGGAGCTCGGCTTCAGCGGCAAGAAGGACATCGAGACGTACGGCATCGCCGCGTTCAACGCGAAGTGCCGCGAGTCCGTGACCCGCCACACCGACGCCTTCAGCGAGCTGACGACCCGCATGGGCTACTGGGTCGACCTCGACGACGCGTACCGCACGATGGACCCCGAGTACGTGGACTCCGTCTGGTGGTCGCTGAAGGAGATCTTCAACAAGGGCCTGCTGGTCCAGGACCACCGCGTCGCCCCCTGGTGCCCGCGCTGCGGCACCGGCCTCTCGGACCACGAGCTGGCCCAGGGCTACGAGACGGTCGTGGACCCGTCGGTGTACGTCCGTTTCCCCCTCACCTCCGGTCCGCTGGCCGGCCGGGCCGCGCTCCTGGTGTGGACGACGACCCCCTGGACGCTCGTCTCGAACACGGCGGTCGCCGCGCACCCCGAGGTCGCCTACGTCGTGGCGACGAACGGCGAGGAGCAGCTCGTCGTCGCCCGGCCGCTCGTCGAGAAGGCCCTCGGCGAGGGCTGGGAGCTCACGGGCGAGACCTTCACCGGCGCCGAGATGGAGCGCTGGACGTACCAACGTCCGTTCGAGCTCGTCGAGTTCCCGAGCGAGGCGCATTACGTCGTCAACGCGGACTACGTGACGACCGAGGACGGCACGGGTCTGGTCCACCAGTCCCCCGCGTTCGGTGAGGACGACCTCAAGGTCTGCCGTGCGTACGGGCTGCCGGTCGTCAACCCGGTGCGTCCCGACGGCACCTTCGAGGAGGACCTGCCCCTGGTCGGCGGCGTCTTCTTCAAGAAGGCCGACGAACAGCTCACCGAGGACCTGAAGAACCGCGGCCTGCTCTTCCGGCACCTGCCGTACGAGCACAGCTATCCGCACTGCTGGCGCTGCCACACGGCGCTCCTCTACTACGCGCAGCCGTCCTGGTACATCCGCACCACCGCCGTCAAGGACCGCCTCCTCCAGGAGAACGAGAAGACCAACTGGTACCCGGAGTCGATCAAGTACGGCCGCTTCGGCGACTGGCTGACCAACAACGTCGACTGGGCGCTGTCGCGCAACCGCTACTGGGGTACTCCGCTGCCGATCTGGCGCTGCGAGGAGGGCCACCTCACCGCCGTCGGCTCCCGCGCGGAGCTGACCGGGCTGACCGGCACCGACCAGACGGAGCTCGACCCGCACCGCCCGTTCATCGACGAGGTCACCTTCGCGTGCCCCGAGGACGGCTGCGGGCAGACGGCGACGCGCGTGCCCGAGGTCATCGACGCCTGGTACGACTCGGGCTCGATGCCGTTCGCGCAGTGGGGCTACCCGTACAAGAACAAGGAGCTCTTCGAGAGCCGTTACCCGGCGCAGTTCATCTCGGAGGCCATCGACCAGACCCGCGGCTGGTTCTACACGCTGATGGCCGTCGGCACGCTGGTCTTCGACAAGTCGTCGTACGAAAACGTCGTGTGCCTGGGCCACATCCTCGCCGAGGACGGCCGCAAGATGTCCAAGCACCTGGGCAACATCCTCCAGCCGATCCCGCTCATGGACCAGCACGGCGCGGACGCGGTGCGCTGGTTCATGGCGGCCGGCGGCTCCCCCTGGGCGGCCCGCCGGGTGGGCCACGGCACCATCCAGGAGGTCGTCCGCAAGACGCTCCTGACGTACTGGAACACGGTCGCCTTCCAGGCCCTGTACGCGCGCACGACCGGCTGGGCGCCGTCCGGGGCGGACCCGGCCCCGGCCGACCGCCCGCTGCTGGACCGCTGGCTGCTGTCCGAGCTGCACGCGCTCACCGACCAGGTCACCCAGGCCCTGGAGGCGTACGACACCCAGCGCGCCGGAAAGCTCCTGTCGGCGTTCGTCGACGACCTGTCCAACTGGTACGTGCGCCGCTCGCGCCGCCGTTTCTGGCAGGGCGACAAGGCCGCGCTGCGCACCCTGCACGAGGTCGTGGAGACGGTCACGCGGCTGATGGCCCCGCTGACCCCGTTCATCACCGAGCGGGTCTGGCAGGACCTGGTCGTCCCGGTCGTGCCGGACGCCCCGGAGTCCGTGCACCTGTCCTCCTGGCCGGAGGCGGACCTGTCCGCCATCGACCCGGAGCTGTCGCGGCAGATGGTGCTGGTGCGCCGGCTCGTGGAGCTGGGCCGTGCCACGCGCGCGGAGTCAGGCGTCAAGACGCGCCAGCCGCTGTCGCGCGCGCTGGTCGCGGCGGCCGGTTTCGAGGCGCTCGACCGCGAGCTGCACACGCAGATCACCGAGGAGCTGAACGTCTCCTCGCTGGCCTCGCTCTCCGAGGTCGGCGGCTCGCTGGTGGACACCACGGCCAAGGCGAACTTCCGCACGCTGGGCAGGCGGTTCGGCAAGCGCGTACAGGACGTGGCCAAGGCCGTAGCGAACGCCGACGCGGCCGCGCTCTCCCTCGCCCTGCGCGAGGGCAGGGCCTCGGTCGAGGTCGACGGCGAGACGGTGACCCTGGCCCCGGAGGAGGTCATCATCACGGAGACCCCGCGCGAGGGCTGGTCGGTGGCGTCCGACTCGGGCGCGACGGTCGCCCTGGACCTGGAGATCACGGAGGAGCTGCGCCGCGCGGGTCTGGCCCGTGACGTGATCCGGCTGATCCAGGAGGCCCGCAAGAACAGCGGCCTGGACGTCGCCGACCGGATCGCGCTGCGCTGGACGTCCACGGACCCGGCGGTCGTCGCGGCGCTGAGCGAGCACGCCGGGCTCGTCGCCGACGAGGTCCTCGCCACGGCCTTCTTGAACGAGCACAGCACCCAGGGCGAGGCCGGCGACGGTTACGGTGCCCCGTTCACCGACGAGGGACTGTCCCTGGTGTTCCGCCTCCGCAAGGCGTAACGCCGGATTCGCTCCACGGCGAAGGCCCGGCCTCCGGTTGAACTCCGGGCTCGAGGCCGCCATCGCCAGCCTC
>NZ_JBHWHV010000083.1:0-34769 GCF_042732375.1 Streptomyces sp. NPDC059785 | reverse complement strand
GTGCTTACCTATGGGCTACAATTCAACAACACCCCGGTCGGCCCCCCGAAAAGGGGTTCCTGACCGGGCGGGCCCGGCCGGCCCCCCCCCCCCCCCGCAACAGCCGGTCCGCCGTACCGGCAGGAGGGGTGAGGTGCGATGAGCGAAGAGTCCGTGACCTTGCGGGACTACACCGAGGCGTTCAAGGTCAAGAAAGCGCTGCGCAAGGTCGGCAAGGCGAACATCCCGCTGAAGGAAGGGCTGTTCGTCGACGACATCAAGATCTTCGCCGCCAGCCTCATCTCGTGGATCATGCTCTACAACATGGTCCTCGTGCCGCCCGTCAAGCTGGTGGCCCACATGTTCGGCTCGACGGCCCCCAAGGGCATCCCGTACCTCTTCATCCTGCTCGTCCCGCCGGTCTTCGCGGTGGCGGCCTCCCGCCGCCCGGTCCGCCACAACCTCGGCTTCTTCGGCCTGACGCGGGCGGCGATACGGGACTGGATGGACGACCCCGTGCACCGCAAGGGCGTGCCGGTGCGCAAGGAGCACGGCGCGGCGTCGTACCGCGTCGTGCTGTGGCGCGCCCGCCCCGACCTGCTGCCCGGACTCGCCCCCCGGATACCGCTGCCCAACGGCTGGCGGTCCGTGCCCCCGAACCGCCGGATCCAGGAACAGCGGCAGCCGACCGAAACGGAAAAGGTCTGACAGGTGAAGAACGTCGTCTCCCGCCTCCTCCCGGACGGCTACCAGGCGCCGTCCCGGCTCGGCTACCGCTACCTGGACGATTCGATCCTGCTGGACGCCGACGGCGCGTACACGCTGGTCAGCGTGCCCACCCGGAGCTGGGAGCTGATGAGCCCGCTGGACAAGCGGGCCGGCCTGGCCCAGGTGTACGCGGGCCTGTCGGGACTGCCCCGCGGCATCGCCCACCAGACCCGGCTGATCACCACCGAGTTCCCCTTCAACGCCGACCTGTGGGCGCAGCGCCTCGACGAGCGGGCGCAGCGCCACGGCATCCCGGCCCCCGGCTGGGAGGGGCTGCTCGCCGACACCCGGGACCACATCAACGACTCCAACTGGCCGCTCAAGCGGGTGTACCTGGTCGTCCGGCTCGGCGACCGGGCCAACTACAACGGCGCCTGGGGCCGTGTCCAGCGCCAGTGGGAGAAGCTGCGCCGGCCGCTCGACCTCGACGACGAGATGCCGCCGCTCGACGAGATCGAGGTGTGGCACGACCAGGCCGGCGACGTCCGCAACACGCTCGCCGGTTCCCCGCTGCGCTGCAAGCCGGTCGGCCGGCAGGAGGCGGAGATGCTGCTGCTCCAGCTCACGCATCCCGGCCTGCCCGCCCCCGACCCGTCCGCCGTGGCCCCGCAGCGCTACGGGCCCGGTGAGCTCCAGGCGCTGTGCGGCGGCGAGCTGACCCGGGAGCCGCTCGGGCGGATCGGCAAGTACGAGTACAAGTGTCTGCGGCACGAGACGGTGACCGGCACCTCGTACCAGATCTGGTTCGCCTTCTCGCTCGGGCCCGAGGAGATCAACTTCCCGGGCACGCTCTGGCTGCACCGCACGGACGGGCTGCCGTTCCCGGTCGTGCAGTCCATCGGCTTCGAGATCCAGGAGCTGAGCGACACCCGCAAGGACGCCGACAAGGCGCTGCGCAACGTCGAGGAGCAGTTCTTCAACGACAAGGAAGCCGGTGTCTCCACCGATCTGACGTACCACCAGAAGCGCGAGCTGGTCACGCAGATGAAGTACCTGGTGGACCACCACCGCACGCCCTTCGTGCGGATGCGCGCGCTGTTCGGCGTCTCGCACACCGACAAGGACCAACTGCGGGAGAACGCCCGTGATTTCGTGCGCTCGATGCGCGAGGCCGGGTACACGGTGGACGGGCCGCCCACGCACCAGAAGTTCTTCTTCTACGAGTCGCTGCCTGGCGGCCGCCCGATGGACAGCGACTACATCCGCCGGGTGCCGCTGGACTACCTGGCCTCGGGCATGCCGCACATCTCGCCGACCGTCGGCGACGGCGAGGGCCTGTACCAGGGCTACACCATCGGAGCCGGCGGCCAGCCCGCCGAACCGGTCTTCGTCGACCACATGCTGTACGCCACCCAGTCCCAGGTCGCGCCCACCGAGGGCGTGCCCGGCGACCCCGGCGGCGGCAAGACCGTCAGCCGCGGCCTCAAGCCGGTCTGGGAGGACGCCCTGCGCGGGATCACCCAGGTGGTCTGGGACCCCAAGGGCGACTACCTGGTCCTGAAGAAGTACGCCGCCGACCTGGGGCTCAACCCGGACAAACTGATCTGCGTCAACGTGTACGACGCGGAGCCCGGCACGCTGGACCCGGCCGCCCAGGCGGAGACCCCGGAAGAGGCCGCGCAGCTCATGCGCGAGACGCTGATCCGGCTCGTCCCCGACCTGCTGGCCGGCCAGCACGGCAGCGACTTCGGCGACGTGATCCGGCAGGCGGTCGGCGCCGCGATGGCCGAGGGCCACGGCAGCACGTACCTGATGCGGGTCGTGGAGATCCTGGAGGCGTGGGAGAAGCTGCCGCCCTCCCCGACCGACATCAACCAGGAGCGCTGCCGCCAGTTCTCCGGACCGCCCGCCCGGCGCTACCGCGAGGTCGCCGGCACCAAGCTCGGCCAGCTCGTCTTCGGCCGGGCGCCGCGCCCGTTCCGTATCCCGGTGGGCTACACGGTCATCTTCTGCACGCTGGGGCTCCAGATGCCGGACCCGGGCAAGCCGCCGGAGCTGATGTCGGAGCGCGAGCTGCTCTCCGACGTGATCTCCGGTCTGATGGCCGACAACACGTGGAACATCATGGCGACCCTCGACCCGGCCATCCCCAAGGCCATCACCTGGGACGAGTGGCACACCAGCAAGGACAACCCGCGCGCCAGGACGCTGGTGGACCGCATCAAGCGCCTCGGCCGCTCCCGCAACACCTTCCTGCGTCTCATCTCGCAGTCGGCCGGGGACTTCGACTCCAGCTTCGTCACGGGCGTGTGGGCCTTCGGTACGGCGTCGAAGGACGAGGCGGCCAAGACCTGCGAGTTCCTCGGCGTGGAGGCCAACGAGGCGAACGTCGGGACGGTGCTGTCGCTGAGCGGGTCCGGCAAGGGCGTCTGCGTCTTCAAGGACCGGGCGGGGAAGCTCGCCCGGGTGAAGGTGGAGTTCCTCCACAGCTTCGTCCTCGACATCTTCGACACCAACCCGGAGAAGGACCCCGACAAAATGGCCCGCATCATCGCGGAGATCTTCGGCGAGGAGGCGGCGGGCGCGCGCCGCGAGATCGAGGCGAAGAAGACGGCGCAGGGTGCGAGCGAGGACGACGATCCGGTGCCGCCGGAGGCGTTGCTGGGGGTGTGAGGGGGGCCGCCCCCGCGAAGGCTGGGGCGGCCGTGAGCGCTACTGGTTCAGGTCGTACGTGAGGCGGGAGATGTGCCCGCTGTCCGCCTCCGTGCCCGGGCTGCCGATGGCCATGCCCGTCAGCCACTGTCCTTTCTCGGTCCTGACCTTGAAGGTGAACTTGTAATGGTTGTCACCCGCCACGGTCTCGTCCCCCGCGTCGACGACCGTCAGCGTGCTGGGGACCACCGTGTTGTCGCGGGTGATCCCGGCGAAGAACCTCTTCTTCTCGGCTTCGTCCATTTCGCCCGGGTAGACGGAGGACAGCCCGTCGGAGGTGCGCGTGCTCCAGCCGGGGTCGTCCGCGGTGCGCGGCGTGTAGATGAACGTCGCGGTCGACTGCTGCCCCTCGTCCGTCATCCAGGAGCGGTACTTGCCGTCGTCGGGGGTGCGCAGCGCGGTCAGCAGGTTGACGACCTGCATGCGCCAGGGCGCCTCCCGGTACGGGTCCGCCGGCGCGGTCGGCGAGGCGGAGTCCTTCCCTTCAGGCTCGTCATCACTGCCGCAGCCGGCCAGCGCCAGGGCTGCCACGACGGCGATCACCGCGATCTTGGTTCGCCTGGTCCTCAGCACACCGTCTCCGTTCCGCGTTCCGCTTGTGTGTGTCCGGTCATGGGGTCAGTTCCCGGCCGTCCCGCCGGTCTCCGTATAGACGAGGCGGGTGATCACCGTGCCGGACGGCGCCGAATAACCCTCCGCCTCGCCCGTCAGCGGCCGTCCGGTGCCGCGTACCTCGATCTCGAAGGTCAGCTCCCACTTGTCGTCCGTGCCGCCGGCCGCGGAGACGCCGAGGCTGTCGGGGACGATCTTCCCCGCGCGGGAGACCGCGGTGAGGACCGTACGCGCGTCCCGGTCCGGGAGGTCGTGGTACGGCACGCGCGCCAGGCCGTCGGCCCGGCCGCCGCCGGGGTCCTCCGCGGTCAGCGGAGTGTAGGTGAGACTGTCCGTCTCCGCGGTGGTTCCCGGGAACCAGCGGGTGGCGTCCTTGTCCACCGCGTCGGTCAGGAAGGCGACGAGCGCCTTGCGCCGGGCGTCGGACGCCGGTGCGGCGGTGGGGGAGGCGCTCGCATCGGCGTGCTCGCCGGTGCCGGTGCTCGTACTGGTGGGCACGGTCGGCATGCTCCGCCAGGTGAACAGCATGCCGCCGCCGACGAAGAGCGCCATCAGGCCGATCACCGCGCCCAGAAAGATCAGGACGGGCTTGGAACCGCGCCGCAGATTGTCGAGCGCGGCCTGATGGATGGACGGCGTGCCACCACGTCCACGGGGGCCGTTCTCCATGCTCCGCTCCCTGCCACCGCACCGGCGTCTTCCGGGCCTGAAACCGGGCCGGTTGTGTCCGACCCGCGTGCTAACGTCTCAAGCGTATATACACATCGGGTAGAAGTTCACGGAACCACGGGGGATCCGCATGGCCATCGCCTCGACCGCTGAGGCCCGTACCCGGTTGACGTCCTTCCGCGACGTTCCCGCCTCGAAGCGTCCCCGGCCCGGCAGCGCGCGACGCGCGCGTATACGGGCCGTCCGACGGCGCGTCGCAGGCATACTCCTGGCGCTGCTGTCGGCCTTCACCCTGTGGTTCACGATGGCCACGCCCTCGTACGCGATCGCGGACGACATCGCCGCCATGTGCGGCCCCCTCGACGTGCCGATGCCCCAGGTCCGCGGCGGCGGCCTGGAGGCGTTTCTCGGCACCGACCAGGTGGACCGCAGCGTCAAGGCGTCGGAGCTGGCCACCTACGTCCCGAAGTCCGACGAATGGCCGTACAAAGGACCCAAGCCGTCCTTCCACCGCTACGGCATGGCGGGACTGACCTGGGAGGCCTTCGGCTGGGAACCCGGCTGCTTCTCCATGAACCGGCTGGCCGGCTTCCTGCCGAACGCGATCTTCAACACCTCCAAGGTCTTCGCCCTGTTCACCATGGCGCTGGTCGCCTGGTCCTTCGGCGACGACCCGTTCAGCTTCCTCCAGACCCCCATCGCGAACGTAGCCGGTGCGATGTCCGACGTGGCCGCCCCGTTCCTCGGACTGGTCGGTGCCCTGGGCGGCATCTACCTCGGCATGAAGAACCTCGGGCCCAACGGCAGACTCACCGCCGTGCTCAAGGGCTTCGGCTGGATGCTCCTGATAGCCGGCCTGTTCTTCTGGTTCCAGGCCAATCCGACCCTGGCCGGCTCGAAGATCAACAGCGTCGTGGGCGATGTGACGGCCACCGGATACCAGTCCCTGGCCGAGCTGCCCTCCACCGGAGGCGCCGACAACACCTCCCTGTGCAACGAGAAGTCCGAGGCCGCCGCCTCCTCCTGCATCCAGGACGCGCTGTGGGTGCCCCTGGTGTACGAGCCCTGGCTGTACGGGCAGGTGGGCAACGACGCCGAGGCCGCCGACAAATGGGGCCCGGCGATGCTCAACGCCCAGTTCGTGGGGCTCACCGCCGAGGGCAAGCTCGACGAGGACGGCAAGAACGTCCTCAACTCCATCGTCGCGTGGAACGGCAACAGCGACGAGGTCGGCGGCTCGTCCAAGTCCGGCAGCAAGGCCTGGGACGACGACTACGTCAGCAAGGTGCCGTACCTCAAGCTGTGGGGCAACGACCTCTGCAAGGAGGACGGCGACGAGAACTTCCGCCTCTGCTGGGGCGGTGAGGACAGCGGCAACTGGCCCTGGGACAACGACACCCGGCAGGCCGACGCCGATGACGTGAACACCATCGCCATCGCCGGCGGCAACGACTTCCTCGCCCGGCTGTCCGCCGCCATGATGAGCGTGATGGGCGGCATCATCATCAACTCGTCCATCTACTTCATCTGCGCGATGCTCCTGGCCGCGAAGCTCGGTGTCTTCACGCTGATGATCTTCGCGCCGTTCTATCTGCTCCTGGGCATCTTCCCGGGCCCCTCACGGGTCGCGGCGATCAAGCTCGGCGAGCTGTTCCTCGCCAACCTGTTCCGCCAGTGCGGCTGGGGGCTCGGCCTGGTGATCGTGACCTACATGGACACCCTCATCCTCGCCCCGGGCGGCGGACAGGGCTGGCTGCTCAAGATCCTCACCTGCGCCCTGATGACCGTCCTGCTCGGCGTCTACGCCAAGCCCGCCATGCGGGCCCTGTCCGGCATGGCGATGGGCGACAAGAACGCCGGTGACGCCATCGTCGGCGTCGGCTCCAACCTCGCCAAGCAGACGATGCAGCTCGCCGGGCAGGCCGGTATCGCCGTCGCCACCGGAGGCGCCAGCATGGCCGCCGGTGCCGCGGGCGCCTCCGCAGCCGCCTCCGCGGCCGGCAAGTCGGCGACGATCGGCACCCGGATGCGGGGAGCGGGCCAGGGCCTGCTCAAGAACTCGCCCGGCCTCGGGCGGCGCACGCGCGCCGCGGCGGGCAGGATGCGCGACGCCAAGGGCGCGGGCAAGGAAGGGTTCGAGAACCGCGAGGAGCGGCTGGACACGAGAGCCCAGGGCCGGGTGCTCCGGGAGAGCGAGGCGGCACGCCAGGGCATGCGGATGAAGCGGGCGCAGGAAGCCGCCAAGCCGGTCCATACGGCCGCGATGGCCGCGATCAAGGAAGAGCGCCGGCTGGGCAACACGGCTCGCGCGGACTCCATGGAGCGCGAGTACTTCGACTCGATCCGCCAGCCGAACGGCGCACGCCACGTGGACGACCCGCTGCACCCGAGCAACCTGCGGCGCAGCGCGACCGGCGGCATCGACGCGGCACGCCGGGTCCGGCCGTCCGACCGCGGCGAGGACCTGCTGTCCAGGAACGAGATGAGCCAGCAGCAGGCGGCGGGCAACCTCGACCGGGTGCTGGCGATGTACGGCAACAACCCGGCGAACATCGACCGTTCGCATGCCGCCGGTGAGGCCCTGTGGCGGCTGTCCGGGCAGGTCAACTCGGGCAACCTGTTCACCGACGCGGAGCGGCAGCAGGCCGCGCAGGCGATCACCGCGCACGGGCTGCCGGACCGGATCGACGCCGTGGGCCAGCCCGCGAACGTCCAGGTCAACATGAGTCAGTTCGTCCAGGTGGCGCACCAACTGCCCACGGCACAGGTGCTGAGCCAGGCGGGCACCGCGGACGGCCGCATGCAACTGCTCCAGAAGGTCGACGCGCTGGCCGCTGAGATCCCGGTGGCCACCGCGCTGAGCACGGCGCTCAACGACCTGCGGCACACGCTGGGCGAGAGCGCTCCGAAGACCCAGCAGATCCAGCAGGCGCTGAACAACGTGCAGCAGGCGGCAGGGCAGGTGCCGGCCGGCGGCGGAGGAGGCGGTAACCCGTGACCAACCGTGGCCGCAAGCTCGCCGCCCTCTTCATCACGCTGGTCGTCCTCGGCCTGGTCCTGAACAACATCAGCGCCCGGATGCGCACCGGCCAGGAGACGTCCGCCGCGCAGGACGAGAGCACCCCGGCGCCCCGCCCGCTGTCCCCGCTGTACGTCCCCCGTCCCGCCTCGCTCATCTCGGGCGGGTACGGGGGGCTGCTGACCGTCGACTCGTCGCCGCAGGACGTGGCGCAGGCGTTCGCGGGGGCGTACGTCCAGTACGACCCCGACGACACCACGCCGGAGGACTTCGTCTCCGGGCTGCCGCGGCTGGCCTCCGACGCCACGTCGAAGGTGAGCGGGCAGCTGCCCGACGACTACGACAAGTACCTGGAGGAGGCCGACGACTCCCCCACGGTGACGTCCGTCAGCGATCCCGACCCGGCCGACGAGGAGAACGGCACGGCCGAGGTCTCCGTCGTCATGAACACCGGGGACGACTCCGAGGCGCTGCGGATCGCCCTGACGCTGGAGGAGAGCGACGCGGGCTGGTTCGTCACGTCGGTGGACCTGGACGGGGTGTGAGAGGGATGACGACGGTGAAGCGGAAGGCGGCGGGGGGCACGGGGAAGAGCGGCAGGGGCGGGAGTACGGGCAAGGGCGCGGGACGGGGGAAGTCCAGCCCGGGTTCGGATTCCTCCGGAAAGGGCGCGGGCAGGTCCGGCCCGAGTCCCTCGAAGAAGGCCCCGGGCACATCCGGCTCAGGCCCCTCGAAGAAGCCCGGCGGCAAGCCCGGCGGCAAACCCGGCGCCAAGGAAAAAGCAGGCGCCAAGGCAGGGGCAGCCCCCGCACCCCGCTGGAGCCGGCTGATACCGTCGCGCGGTTCGCTGCGCTTCCTGGAGCACGTCAAGGTGCTCTTCGCGTTCCTGGTCTGGGTGACGCTGATCCGCCAGCAGTCCGCGCTGATCGTGAACTGGCAGCTCTACTACGCCCAGGCGCTCGTGGCCACCGCGGCGCTCGCCGTCGGCAGCGTGATGGTCGTGTACATGTATCCGCCGCGCACCGCCCGCTGGCGCACCGTCGCCTGGGCCTTCCTGTTCTCCTCGCTCACCGGTGCCCTGCTCTACGCGGCCCTGGGCGGCCGGGCCGGTCTGCTGGGCGCGCTGGCCGGCGGGGCGCTGGTGCTGTGGGCGCGGGGCGCGGAACGCGGCCGGCGTGCCTTCCGCCGTATGCGGCAGGCGCGCCGGACCTGAGGACGCCCCCGGTAGGCCGCCCCGGTGGGCCGCCCCGGTGGGCCGCCCCGGTGGGCCGCCCCGGTGGGCCGCCCCGGTGGGCCGGTGAGCGGTCACGCCGGGAAACGCGCCGCGATGTCCTTCCCCCGCGGGGTGTCCGGGTCCGGCAACTGGTGCGCCAGCTCGATGAGCTGGTCCAGGTTCTGCACCAGGCCCGCGTCGTCCACCCGTACCCGCTCGCGCAGCGACAGCAGGCACGAGGTGCGGTAGCCCTTGGGCCAGCTCCGGTCGATGTTCCGCCACACCGACACCGAACCCTGTTCCCAGGTGAGCCCGCCGGCGGGCTGCTCGGGGGCCGGTGCGGGCGCGCTCGGCGCGGGCGCCGCGGCGGTAGCGGCCGGCTCGGCGACGGGCAGCGGAGCGACGGGCTGCGGCGCGACGGGCTCCGGCCCCGGGGACTCCGGTGCGGCGGGCCGCTCGGCCGCGGCGCGCCGGTCCGCCCGCTGCCCCTGCTCGCCGTGCGGCGCGGCCTCCGGGGCGCGCTCGCCGGAGTCGCTGATGTGCAGGACGCGTTGGTCACCTCCGCCGCTGCCGGGCGAGAGCAGCAGCCGTACGCCGCAGCCGATCAGCGACTGGGCCCGTTCGAGCACCTGACGGGCGCGCCGGTGACGGAACTCCTCGGTGTGGAAGACGTGTTCGGCGGGCGCGCCGCCGCCTTCCACCGGTAGGTGCAGCACGAGCCGGGCGCGCCGCTGACCGCCGTCGACATGTGCCTGCGTGAGCATCCCGGACACGGGTACGCAGGACGAGAGGGCTTCCGCCTGGAGCGCGGTCGAACCGCCCGGCGCCGACATCAGCCACAGGTCGACGGCGGTCCGCTCGACCTCGGCGAGCCAGACGTCGTGCGCACGATCACCCTTGGGGCCGACGGCCTGCACCGCCAGGTCGACCCAGGGAGTCATGCCCATGATGCTTGAGTTGCTCATCGGTCCCCCTCGCTAATGTCAATACACAGTGTACTGTCGCGAGTGGACGCTCTGCCATGGCCCGGACCGTGCGCCAACGCCCCGGGCAGCCACCGGTGTCCGTACGTCCACCGCAGCGCGACGAGAAGCGGGAGGGGCCTCCGATGAGCGACATCCCCGCGGGTCCCGGCGCCGCGGCCCCCCGGGAACAACTCTCGATCGTGCTGTACGCGGACGGCCGGGCGAGCGTCGGCGGGATCCCCGTGGCCGTCCCGAACGGCAGCGACCTGACCGCGGTGCGGGACGCCGTACTGCGGACGGCCGTCGCCATGGCGGCGCAGCGGCAGGCACCGCTCAGGGCCGTCGCGTTCGAACCGGACGGCCTGTCCTGGCCGCTGGTCATCCATCCCGACGGCGTGGTCGAGGAGGACCTGGAGCAGGGCGGCGCACCGGCGCCCGGGAGCGCGACGCTTCAGCTCATGGCGGCCGTCGTGCGGCGCGGGCCGCGTACCGAGACGCTGGTGCTCAACCCGAGCTGGTCGGACGTGGTGGAGCTGCCGCCGGCACCCGAGCGCTTCTGCGGCCGGCTGGCGGAGATCGCCCGGGCCGGGGAGGCCGGCCGTGTCGAGGCCGCGATGGCCCTGGCCACGGACCTCGAGCACGAAATCGTCCGCGATCACGGCCCTTCGCACCCGAACACCCTCAACGCCCGGGCGGTGCGCGCGCACGTCGGGACCCTCGCACACGACTGGCCGCGCGCCGCCGGCCTGTACCTGGACGTCGCCGGGGCCTGGCTCGACGTGGCCGGCGAGCGCAGCATCCAGGTCCGGCTGAGCGCGGGCAACGCCCACTCCTGCTGGTGCCGGGTCACGGACCCGGCGGAGGCGGCCCGGATCGGGGAAGCGGTGGTACGTATGTGGCGGAAGGTGCCCGGAGCCCAGCGCGAACTGGCCGCCGCACGCCATCGACTGGACACGGTCACGCGCCGCACCGCGTAAGTCATGCGGCGTTGTGCCGACGCACTCTGACGCCGCCTCAGCCCGCGTCGGTTGGCGTTTTCCTCGCAACCACCCGCTGTTTGCAATCCTTTGATCAATGCAGCTCAGCCATGACCGGCCTGTATCCGAATGGTGACTCGGTGAGTCCGCTTCTGCTGGCATGATGTCCGAGAGGCGAATGTTTCAGCAGTAACTACTGGCCCATCAAGCGTTGTTCGGGGGAACAGGCCATGAAGCGAGACCATGCTGTCCGCAGAAAGTCGCGAGGTTCTCTCGCACTCGATATCCAGCGGCGCGAATGGTCCGCGCGGATAACCGAGGCGATCGATCCGGCCGGGGCCGCTCTTCTGCTCTCGCTGCCCCGGGGGCTGTTCGTGGCGCACGACGGCGAGATGCGCCGAGTGGGCGCCTGGAACGGGGACGCGATACCCACCGACTTGGACTACCTGACGGGCGTCTGGGGCTTCACCCGCCTGCGCGGGGACGAACTCGCCGAGATCGCCGAGGTCCCGCTCGTCAGCGTCCGTGTCGACGAACAGGCCTTCTCGGTGCACCTGTCCGGCTATCCGTGGCTGCTCGGCGGCGGGTCCTGGACCGTGCCCGCGCAATGGACGGTGCCCGGAGGCGGATCGTGCCTGCTGGGCATCTGCTTCGACACCGACCTGGGTATGTCCGACGCGGATGATTACTTCTGGTCGGATCTGGCAGAGGGGAAGGCGGTTTTGGGGCAAGTCAAAGTCGGTCCCGGCCTCTGAGGATTCGACGGCGTGGATGGACCCAATTGCGTGGGGTAGTGTCTGTACACGTCGTATGGACTTCGATGGTGAACGTCCGTCCCAGTCGTCGATCATTCGCGGGAGAGGCGATGAGCACTTCGGAGAAGCCCCGGTCCCATCGTCGGCGGATGGTCACGCCGAAGGCCGCGCTCACCCGGCGCCCCGAGGGGGTCGACGAGGACGTGGCGCTGCCGGGTGAGCTCGAGCCCCTCGAGTGGTCGCCCAACCGCGGCCCGGTCACCGAGGAGGAAGCGCTCGGTGTGCTGCGCAGGCGCCGGCGCAACGAACTGAGCCAGGCTCCCAAGAGGCAGGGCACCAAACGGCCCGAGGTGCCTACGGAACTGCCGCCGGAGACCGCCCGCAAGGTTCCCGTCGTCAACCGTTTCCCGGCGCGCTACCTGGCGATGGCCCACGCGCGAGCCGAGGTCGAGGGCACCAACCTCACCGCGATTCTCGAAGAAATGCTGGTCAAGTACGCAACGGGTAAGCCCACCCGGCCACAGACCGTCAGCCGCCGACTGCTGTCCTTGTACACTCCGAAGGACTAGCCCGGGTAGGTCGGCAGGCGGTTCGGGGGCGGGCCGGGCGGACGCAGAACGGGGGAGAAACAGCGTGTCCGAGAAGAACGCCTTCGGTTCTTCACCGGTCGCCGGCCAGGACGACGAAGACGACGAGCTGCCTCCGAGCCACGCCCGCGTGCTCCCGGCACCCGCATCAGCGGCACCTGCCTCACCGGCACCCGTATCACCAGCACCTGCCTCACCGGCACCCGTGTCGTCGTACGCCGAGCCGCCCACACAGAGCCACGTACAGGCCTACCAGCCGTACGGGACGGCGGCCGACCCGTACGGGACAGCGGCCGATCCCTACGTAACGGCGACCGCTCAACCCGATCCGTACGGGACGGCGGGCGCCTCGCCGGCATCTGCCCCGCCCGCTGCCACCCAGCAGCCTCCCGCTCCTGCCCAGCAGCCTCCCGCTCCCGCCCCCATGCCCGACGCGGCGTTCGCCTCCGCGTCCGGCGGTCCGGCGCTCGGGTCACCGAACCCGTACACGGCGGCAGGCCCGTACGCGGGGCCGCACATGCCGGAGCAGCAGGGCGTGAACGGCCGGCGCGGGCTGCTGCGCCGCAAGGGCGGGCAGGTCTCCGGTCCCGAGCAGCAGCGGCTCGCCCGGCTGCAAACGCCGGTCACCCGGCCGTACCGGATCAGTGTCACCAGCATCAAGGGCGGCGTCGGCAAGACGACGACCTCGGCCATGCTGGGCCTGACGCTCGCCCGCTACCGGGCCGACCGCACGGTCGTGATCGACGCCAACCCGCACGCGGGCACGCTCGCGGACCGGCTGCTCGGCGAGCGCATCATGCCGACGGTCCGCGACCTGGTCACGGCCGACCGCAGGCGCCGCGAGGCAGGCGGCCACGGCCTGACGGACCCGGCGCAGATCCACCAGTACCTGGGTCAGGCGGACCGGCTGATGGTGGCGGCCAGCGAACAGAACCCGGACATCAGCGAGATGTTCGACGAGCAGCAGTACCGCGCGGTCCAGGACATCCTCAACCGGGCTTTCGAGATCATCATCACCGACAGCGGTACGGGCATGAAGCACTCGGCGATGAAGGGCACGCTGGCCCTCACCGACCGGCTCGTGGTGGTCGCCGCGCCGCGCTACGACGCCGCGCGCCGGGCCGCGAAAACGCTGGACGAGGTGTACGCGCAGGGGTACCCGCACCTCGTACGGGACGCCGTCGTGGTGATCACGATGGACTCGCCCAAGGCCGTCGGCATCAACATGAACACGCTGCTGGACTACTTCCGCCAGCTCTGCGCCCACGTCATCTGCATCCCGTACGACCAGCAGCTCTACGTCGGCGGCACGATCCGCTACGACCAGGTGTCCCCGGCCACCCGCGGCGCGTACATGGATCTCGCGGCACTGCTGGCGGACGGCTTCGCCACCGCGCCGCCGGTGTACTGACCCGCGACGGACCACCGCCCGTCACCACACCCCCGGCCCCCTCTGCTTTCACTCACTGCCGGTGCGCGCGTCCACCAGCCACTCGCCGCCGGACTTCACCAGCTTGAGGTTCATGCCGGTGTCCTCGGAGTCGCCCCCGCTGCCCCAGCTGCTGCGTTCCACGTAGGTGACCTGCACCCACACCGCGGTGGACGTGTGCGGGGCCTCCGGCGGGACGACCGTGGCGATGTCGTCGGCGCTGACCGCGAGTCCGCCCTTCTTGGCGGCCTCGCAGGTGACGTCGCAGCGATCGCTGCTGCTGTCGCGCAGCTTCTTCACGTACGCCTTCGTCGCGTACGGCTCGATGCGGTCCAGGTAGGCGCGGGGGCCGTCGGCCTTCCAGTCCTGCGCGACGTAGGCGTGGACGAACGCGGCCGCCACCATCTCGGGGTCGCCGCTGTCCACCGAGGTGGGTTCCGGGCTCGGCGAGGCGCTGGGGCTCGCCGTCGTGCCCCCGGGGGAGGCGGAGTGCTCCCCGGTGCCGGGGGCCGCGCTCATCGAGGGGGCGGAGGACGACGGCGCGGCCTCCGGCTCCTCGTCCTTCGTGCAGCCGCTGAGCACGGCGACGGCCAGGGCGGCCGACAGGCACAGGGCCGTCGTACGGCGCGGGACGGTCTTCACAGGGTCCTCCAGGCGGGGCGTCGGCCGGGCACGGCCTGATCGGTTCCGTCGGCGGCAGGGCATGGCCTAGTCGGTTCCGTCGTCGGTCTGCTTGTCGGAGTCGGAGTCGGAGTCGGAGCCGGAGCCGGAGCCGGAGCCGGAGCTGCCCGAGTCGGAGCTGCCCGAGTCCTTCAGCAGGCGGGTGCCGCCGATCCACTGGTCCATCCAGTAGCTGTTGGCGCTGACGTGGTCGACGATCTCGACGGTCTTGCCGGTGCGCGGCGCGTGGATCATCTGATCGTTGCCCAGGTACATGCTCACATGGTGGATGCCGCCCACGGAGCCGTCGGTCGACCAGAACATCAGGTCCCCCGGTTTGAGGGCGCTGTACGTCCCCACGCGGCTCCCTGCGTTCCACTGGTCGCCGGTGTAGTGGCCGAGGGTGATGCCGACCTGGGCGTACGCGTAGAGCGTGAGCCCCGAGCAGTCGAAGCCCTTGGAGACGCCGGAGGGGCAGTCGGAGGTGTAGGTCGGTCCCTGGGCGTTGCCGCCGGCCCAGCAGTAGTCCACGCCGAGCTGCGACTTGGCCGCCTGGATGACCTTGCCGACGTCGCCGCTGAGGCCGACGTCCGTGCACTTGATGTTCTTGGCGCGGCCGACGATCTGGCCCGCGACCCCCTCCCACTTGGCGTAGGCGTCGGGGAAGGCGGAGACCTGGACGGCCTGGGCGGCGGAACCCTTGTCCATCTGCTGCCAGTTGGGCACGCCGAGCAGTCCGCGGGGGTTGGGCGGGCTGGGATGGTTGGGACCGCCGTAGAAGGCCATGGCCGAGTAATTGGGGTCCATGATCTCTTCGACGGAGCCCCAGCCGGCCGAGGGGCGCTGCTGGAACAGGCCGACGCTGTCCCGGTCGCCGTAGTCGATGTTGCGGAGCTGGCTCTCCTGGAGGGCCGTCATGATGGCGATGACCAGGCCGTCGTCGGGCACCTTGGTCTTCTCGCCGACGTGCACGATGATCGCCGCGTTGCCCATCTGCTCCTCGGTCACGGTGTACTGGCCGACACCGGGCACGCTGGTCTGGAGCTTCTCGCCGCCGGGGTCGCAGACCGTCCCGCCGGGTACGCCGCCGTCTCCGTCGCCGCCGTCGGCGCCGAGCGCGGAGTTGCCGATGCTGGTGCCGCCGATGACCGCGGCACCGGTCATGAACATCACGCCACAGCCGCTGAACAGGAACGAACAACCGGCCAGGATCGCTATGAGAACCTTCTTGTCCACTGGTCGGTGTGCCCCCCGTCGACCGCACCCGGCAGGATGCTCGTGTGTATATACCCTAGGGCCAAGTGTCTATACTGCCAATCACCTTGGGTACTGACGGCATTGACTGGGAAGGGAAAACCCCGTGACCGAACAGCCGCCTCCCACGCCTTCCGCTCACGCCCTCGCGGTCGTCATGCGCGACTACCTCTCCTACGGCGAGAGCGGCATGGCCGACCTCAAGGAGGCGGTGCACGCGGTCCGCCGCAAGCCGGTCATCAATGCCTTCTGCCGCCATCTGCGGCAGATCCTGGCCGGTGAGGCCCCGGTGCCGACCGAGGTCATCAACAAGGAGTTCCAGCGCCGCGCCGACGAGGAGACGGCCGACGGCGACGGCACCCTGGCCGAGCCGACGCGCTACGACGACCAGCAGGCGTACGAGGCGCTCGCCGACCTCTGGGAGTACCTGGACCTGACGCCGGAGGGCGAGCCGGAGGGCGCGGTGACGGCCGCGAAGTCCGCGGTGACCAGCCGCCGTTCACAGCTCCTCTGGGTCGACGGCGACCCCGTCCAGGCCCTGCGCACCTGGATGTCCTGGCGCTCACTGGCCCTGTTCCTGGCCGGCGTCGTCGTCTGCACCGTCGGCTGGCAGGCGTACCAGCACGTCGACGCGACCTTCCTGCGCAGCCTCCTGCTCCTGCTCACCCTGGCCGGCTTCGTGGCCGCCAGCATCGGCGGCGGCGCCCTGTGGCTCCGCCGAGTCCGCTACGTGAACCCGGACGCCTTCCTCCCGAAGGAACCGAAGCCGGAGGAAGAACGCCGCTGACGCGTCCCGGAGTACTCTGACCGGGTGCGCTATTTCATTCAGTACCCCGCCGGCACCGGGAAACTCGTCGCCGACGCCGTCTCGAACTTTGTCGAAGATTTCAGCGTGCGCTATCAGGACGACAGCGCCATGCTGTTCGACTCGGCATCGAGCACACAGCGGGTCGCCCAGCTCCCCTTCGCGAAAAACGCCTTCGTCGTTCTGGCGGACACCCCGCGCAAGGATGTCGACCAGAGCGCACTCCGGCTGGTCGACCGGCTGGGCAGGACGGATTTCTCTGCGTTTCCGGTGCGCACCTCCGGATTCCGCGTCATGGTCCATGTCGACGGTGAACTCGCCTCCGTGGCGCCGGGCGTCCGCAGCGGGCTGGAGCGGGCCGTGTCCGCCGCGACGGGCGGCCGGGTGGAGGCCCGCGGCTCGTGCCAGGAGTTCTGGCTCATCGGCCGGCTCGACCTGCGCGACCTGATGTTCTGTGCGCGGCTGCCCAAGCAGAAGCGCGCGAAGAAGGCGCGAGGCGCCGTCTCCCATGAATTGTCGTCGATGCTTGTATTGGCCGCCCGACCCGAGGGCGATGACGTATTTCTCGATCCTTTCGGCGGAAGTGGTTCATTCGCGCTCGCCCGAGCGGAACTGCCGGCCCGGCAGATCGTCTATTCGGACCTGGATCTCGCAATCCACCGGAAAGAATTGCCGGAAGAACTGACCCGGCACGAGCGAGTGCGGTTGCTGTCCGAGGACGCTCTGGAACTCCCCTCGATTTCGGACGGGTCCGTGGACACGGTCGTGACGGACCCGCCCTGGGGCGAGCACGAAGAACTGCCGATCCCGTATCCGGCGTTCGCACGAGCGGTCGCGGACTCGCTGGCCCGGGTCCTCGATCCGGTGACCGGCCGTCTCGTGCTGCTCTGCGCACGCCGTGGCGCGGACGACTACCGCCGCAGCCTGGAGACCGCTGGCTTCGCTCTCGACGCGACGCACGACGTCCTCGTGAACGGCCACCCGGCCACGGTCTTCGTCGGCAGCCGCCGGACGGACGCCGCTCCGAGCCCTGTCGCCACGTCCGCCGCCAAGACGAAGACCGACGCTCCGGACACCGCGCCTGGCCGAAGGCGCCCCCACGATCCGGGAAAGCCGCTGCTGCGGGGGATGAGCACGCAGCGCCGCTCGCTCGGCCGGTTCTCCCGCTGAAACCCGCGCGGCCATGCCTCCCGAGGTATGGCCGCGCGCACCAGGGCCCCAACGCACATCAGGCCTGATGCTGATCTCTCAGCATCAGGCCTGACCTGGTACTTCTCTGTCGGGGTGGCGGGATTTGAACCCACGACCTCTTCGTCCCGAATGAGGGTCGGTCATGATCCATACCTGCGGATCTTGTAAACGAGCAGGTCAGGGGATTGTTCTGAGATGGTGCGGCGAGGTCGCGGTTGGTCTCCGGGGGGAAGATCATCTCCCAGAATTCTCCCAGCGCCGGACGTACGCCTGGGGCGTCGCATCCGAGCCGCAACTGCAAGGCGCATTGCGGAAGCAAGTTCGCGCGATCCGCTGCAGGGTCCTGTGTGCGTTGGTCGGAGCGATTAGACCTGGGTCTTGCGCCACGGTGCGGTGGGGTCCGCCAGAGTGTCGAGAATCAACTCGCACCAGGTGACGGCAGCGTTGACTGTCAGGCGGGCATGTCGCACTCCAAGGCCCGACGGCGCGCTTGCCTGACCATGACCGCTGCCGAAACCCTGGTTGCGTAGCTCGGCGACTCCGACCGCGATGTTCACCGACCCCGAAAGGATCTTTTTCACGGCTTTGCTGCCATCAGGTCCGTCGGGTGCCGAGCCGGCGTCGAGCTTCAGCGCCTTCTGGACCGTGCTGATGAGCGCGGGGAGCGCTGCGTTCTTGTCGACCTCGATGTTCAGCTCGCCAAGGGCGGTCTTCGCGGTCGCCTCAATGAGCTGCTTTGCCGCGCCGATGGCCCCGTGAGGATCCGTGGTCAGGTCCCTCCGAATGCGCTCTAGCTCGATCGTGATGCCCGAGGCGTCGCTCAGAGTGCTCAGATCACGGACGAGCACCGGCGGGTTGGACCAGGAGATCCTTCCCTCCTTGTCGAGCGCGAAGCCGTCCCGCTCCAGGCGCACCCTTATGTCGGCCAACCACTTCGGCGTCCCTTGATCGTCCGGGTTCCGGTAGGCGCGGATGAAGTCCTCGAAGACCAGGAGCACGCGCCGCACCTGGTTCGGATCAGACCAGTCCACACCCTCCGCATAGAGCATGAACTCGGTCCGTCGCTGGCCCGAGTCCTGGTACTTCAGCTCATCCGGAGGAATGGGCGCGAACCCGTGGTCCTCCCACAAGGAGGCCACGATCCGAATGGTCAGGTCCGTGGCCAGAGAGCGGAAGGCGTTGCGGGTCGCGGGGCTCACCAGCTCCCGCCTTGCGGTGACGGTCATGGTCTGACGATAGGAGCAGATGTCGACGGCCGTCACGGTCTTTTCACAGCGCGACATCTGGTCCAGACGCGATGGTCACCCCAGTCAGCCGTCATGCGGTGGCAGTGCGCCCTGGTGCGGGCACGGCCGTCCTCGGGGATCCTTCCCCAACAGGACAGGGGCAGGCATAAGTTGGCAGTCGGTGACCTTCGGTGGGGGCTGGTGTGGCAAGTCGGGATCTGCGAGTGCTGTTCAGTACGAACGACCGCACGCTCGGGGCCGCGTTGCAAGGAGGGTGCTCCAACGCCGAGCAGCGATGTGTGCCCTGGCGGAATCCGGATCACGCTGAGGGAGACGTCTGCGGACTCAAACTCGTTCACGTTCTGGGGAGAAGCACCGCAAGATAGGTGCCGTGGAAGACGAAAGTACCCCCTCCATCAAGCTTGTCACGATGGACCGCGCGGCATCGTGCACCATCTTCACCCGCTCGGATGGGAAGGAGGCCCGGTTCCCCTTGGACCCCTCCCCGTTCGAGGACACGAGTGTGATAGCCAGACTGGACTTCAGTCCAGCCTTGGCAGCCCTCCTCGCTACCACCCTGAGCGGCGATCAGGTTCTTTTCGAACTGCCACTTGCGGGGGCTGCTGATCAGTTGGCGGGACGGGTCGTCGTCTACCTTGACCAGAACCAGTGGAGCTTGCTGAGCAACGCTTCCCACGGTGCGCCGACGAGCAGCGAGGCGGATCGAGCCGCTGCGCTGAGACTCAGGGAGTGGGTGGACCAGCGCCGGATCGTCTTGCCTGCTTCTGCCGGTCATTACTACGAGACCGGCAAACGGTTCAGCACCGATAAGCGCTACGACCTCGGGTTGACGATCCTGCAGTACAGCCGGGGCTGGCAGATGCGTGATCCGCTACAGGTCCGGCGAAACGAGATTCACGATGCCTTTTGCCACCGACTTGATCGGCCCGACAACAGGCGTAATTCCCCGGTCTTCACTCTCGACTCGGATGCTCTTCATGCCCCTACCCGCAGTGCTGGCGCTGGTGCTGAGATGTCGTCTATGTTCCAGAACCTCTTTGTGTTCCAGCCCGATGCGCTAGTCGCTGCCTCTAGCTCCATCGATGTCATGCTCGACACCCAGAGGGTCGGGGAGGGGCCGGACACCGGGTGGACCGCGGTAAGCCAGCGGTTCAGTGACTGGCTGGATGAGCTTGATCAGGACTCACAACAGAAGCGCAGGGCAATTGACATCCATCTCGTGACAGATCTGCAGCGGGAACTGGCCGAGGAGGCAGCTGCGGCCGATGTCTCGAAGGAACTGTTCCGGCACTGGGGTTTCAAGGGCTGGGTGCGGGCCATTGGTGAGTCTCCGGCCGTCGGCCTCTTCCGGGAGATGCTTCAGAGTCGGCACCTCAACAAGGGCACGAGGTGGCGCTCTAATGACCTGACAGACATGATTTACCTGTCCTGCGCGGCCGGATACGCGGACTTCGTCGTCTGTGAGAAGCACATGCGCGATCCGTTGCAGCACGGCCTCAAGCGCATGGGACGTTCGACGCCCGTCTACCGCCGGCTTGCTGATGCCGTAGCGGCCATCGAAAAGGCTCTGGAAGCAAGATCCGGCCGTGCCAACCCCACGGAATAGGGCTGGATGCTCCTTTGCCCCGGCGTTCACTTGGCGCTACGGTTCGCACGTTCCGCCTCTGCTGACCTGGTATAAAGCCCACGTCGTTGTGGTACCTCAGGACCGCTCGTAGGCCCACGCCTGACCGGTCTGCCTGTACTCCTCGACCGGGATCGGGACGACTCCGGTCTTCATGCGGGCCGTGTAGACGAGGCCGTCGAGGTGGTCGATCTCGTGGTGGATGAGGCGGGCGAGGCCGCGCTCGTAGACGGTGGTGACGGTCTCGCCGGTGAGGGTCGAGGTCTCGACGGTGATCGTCAACGGTCTCGGCACGAGGCCGCGTACGTCGAAGAAGCTGAGGCAGCCCTCGTAGTGTTCGTCGGTCTCCTCGGAGCGGGCGGTGATCTTCGGGTTGAGGAGGATGACGGCGGGGGCATTCGCAGGGGGTTGCACGACGGCTGCGGCCCGGCCGATGCCGATCTGCGGGGCGGCGATGCCCATGCCCTTGGCGAAGGGGTGGACCTGGCCGATGCGGTCCAGGGCGGCGAACAGTTCGTCGGTGATGCGCTCGGCTTCGTCGCGCTCGGAGGGCAGGCTGAAGGCGCGGGCCGTTTCGTCCAGGATGCCGGCGCCGCGCTGGACTACTCCGAGATCGCGCATGCGCTGACTGGGCCGTACGTCGGTCACCTGAACTCCCCTTGATTCATGTCCTGTTCGGGCCTGGCCCGGAATCGCCACTCCAGACGGTACCGAGCGTGCAGGGCGGGTGTCGCCGTGATCCAGGTGAACTGCCTCAGTTCGCCCGCGTCGCTGCGGACGGGCGGGGTGCGTAGCGGGGACGCTTCGGCAGTCATGGAGGTCTCGGTTCCCCAGACGACCGGATCCAGGTGCGCGGGGAAGGCGAGTTGGACTTCGAGCTGTTCGGTGGGAAGGCGGACGGCGCGCTGGAACCAGTTGCCCCACTTGTCGTCCCCGACGGTGTACGCGTACTCGATCCACACGGATTCGCCGGGGTATAGCGGGAAGCGCCCATGCTCGTTGTCGAACAGCAGCCAGACTTCTTTGAAGGCGTCGCGGTCGTGCTTGGCCTGCCAGCGCATCGTCTCGCCGCGACAGGTCGCCGTGAGGTCGAGTTCGTCCCAGGTCAGCGGATGAGCCCGGTAGTGGATGTTGGAGCGTTCTGGGTCTCCGGGGTAGCGGTCGACGGAGATACGGATCAGGTAGCGCGTGATCGGCTCGGTCCCGGTGTTGCGCAGCAGTCTGCGCATGGTGAGGCGGTAGGCGCTGCCGTCGTACTGGAGCAGGGCGGCGTCGTGCTCGACGACAAGAGCGGAACCGGTGGCGTACGGCTGCTCCGCCCTGGAGGAGGTCGGCGTCGGCACAGCCGGACGGTTGGTTGCGCGGACGCGGGCTTGCTCGTAGTCGCCCCATCGCCGCCAGATCGCCTTTCCGGCGTTCAGCGCCTCGTCGGCGAGGCGGGCGAACTCCTCGCTGGGCTTGTGGCGGCCTGATTGCACGTGACTGACGTAGGACGGGTCGAAGCCCATGGCCCGTGCGAGGGCGCGCTTGGACATGCCGCGTACTTCCCGCCACCTGGCTACCTCGGCCGCGAAGCCCTCGGCCGCCTGCTCGACGGTGATCTCCTCGCTGTGCGCGTCCATCGAAGCCCCGCCCCGCGTCACTTGTTGGTGAGCATGAATGAACCGTGAGTGATCCAAGTTCATCATCCCGTCACGGTGCCCGTCTCCGCTTTCCTTCCCTCAGCGGCCCGGATCGACCCGTCCGGGCAGATGAGGGAGGCGACATCCCATGCGTGTGCTGTACCTGCTCAATATCTCCAACCCTGATCGCCTGTCGGCGGATTCGGGGTGGATCTTCGCCGACTTGCTGGCGCCGGCCTTGGTGGACGCCGGCGCCGAGGTGACCGTCGCGGCCCCGGCCGCGGCCGGTGACTCCCGCTGCGGCTTCCGGCAGACGAAGACGCCCGGGACGAAGTATCGGGCCCGTTTCTCGAACGATGTCGACGAGCTCGTCACGTTGATCCGGTCGGAGCGGCCGGACGTGGTGGTGGCCAACCAGATCGAGGAGGCGCCCGCGATCCGTACCGCACTGCTGGAGGCCGGAGTTGACGCACTGCTCGCCGGGTACTGCCACTACCTCCCCTTCTCCTTCAACAGCGGTGGCCAGCTGCTGCTCGACCCGTCCCTGAACGACGCAGGGCTCGGCCGGCCGGTGCAGCTGACGTTCGCCGCCGGTCTGGCCGCCTGCGACCGCGTGATGGTGCACTCCTCCACGGCCGCCTCCTGGGTGTCGGCTGCCGCCACCCGTATGACCGTGGATCTGGGCGACCGGCTCCGCGTGGTGCCGGCCCCACGGGACGAGCGGCTGGTGCGCGATCCCGCCGCTACCAGCTCCGACCTCAGCCCGGACAGCAAGATAGGCATCTACAACCACCGGCTCTACGCGCACTACGGAACCGACAAGTTCGTCCGTATGGCGCGCGACCTGACGGAGTCCGGCAAGGTGCGACTGAGGGTGATGGACCTCTTCGGAGACCGCCGGGCCGAGCGCAAAGGGCTGGACGACAGCCCGGAGCGGATGCGAGACCAACTGGCCGCTCTCCCGCACGTCCAGGTCGTTTCCGATCGCGGCGACCGCATCCGCTACAAGCACCTGTTGGCCGGCGCCCGCTTCGGCATCGCCCCGTTCCGGCACGGCTGCCCCTGGTCGATGAGCGTGATCGACTGCCAGGGCATGGGCCTGCCGGTCATCGCGCCCAAGCTGGGCTGGCTCGCCGAGCACATCGACCCCGAGCTGTGCTTCACCACGCCCGAAGAGGCAGTAGCCCTGGCCGAACGCCTCGTCACGGATGACGAGTTCCACGCCCTGCACGCCAAGCGCGCGTACGCCTCCACTCACGACTTCACGCCCGCGCTCATCGCCGCCCGGTACCTGGAGGCGATCTCGTGACCGGCTTCGACGCGGTCTTCCTGTCCTACGACGAGCCGATGGCCGACTCCCTGCACTCCCGACTCCAGCGGACACTCGGCGGCACAGTCAAACGCCTGCACGGGGTGCACGGCATGCGCAGGGCCTACCGGCTGTGCGCTGAGGTCGTCGACCACGAGCAGTTCTTCCTCGCCGACGGGGACTTCGCCATCAACACCGACTTCGACCCGTCCGCGGTCGAACCGCTGGATGAGGGCGTCTCCATGCGTGTCTGGCAGGCGGTCAATCCCGTCAACGGCCTGATCTACGGCTACGGCGGACTGAAACTGATCCGCCGCAGCGCACTGCGCGACATGGGCGCAGCCGTGGACGTCCTCGCAGCCCTGCCCGGCCGCATCGATTTCGCCCGTCAGAACGCTGGGATCACACGGTTCAACCAAAGCCCTCTGCACGCCTGGAAGGCGGGCTTCCGTGAGTGCGCCATGCTCGCCCGCGGCAGTGAGTACGGGATGGCCGACGACGATGCCCGTCAGCGGATGAAGGCGTGGATGGGCAGCCGCACCGGCGAGTTCTCCGACTTTGCCGCCGTCGGGGCGAGCGAGGGGATCGAGTTCGCCCGGGAGGCGGCCCGCGACTCGCTACAGTTCGACCATCTCAACGACCCCGCGTGGCTGCGAGAGCGCTTCACCGCTGCGCACGGGGACCAGGTGATTTCGGGATGAGTGAGCCACTCGTACTCATCGAGCCGTACGCCCATCGAATGGGCGGGCACCACCAGCGGACCCTGATCGCTCTCGCCCGGGCCCGTCCCGGGAGCGTGGTGATCGCTCCGAACGGGATCGCGGCCGATGGGGAGACGCCCTTGCGGGAGACGGGAGCCCGCACGTTCGCGAGTCCGCACGGGGCTACGGCGGGTACGCTCCTGGCCTTGTCCAGGCTGGCGACTCGCGTCTCCGCTGTCGGCCATTGGGCCTTCCGACCCCGCAGGTGGCCTCGCCGGCTTCGGCGGCTACCGCACCAGATCACGCTCCTCGCCCGCTGCCTCGCCGAAGCGTCCGCCCTGCGCATCGCCCGACAGCAGGCGCCCGGTGCTGACGCGGTCGTGATCCTCACGGCGAGCGAGGCTCTGCACGGGCTGGCAACGCTCTTGGGCGGCCAGCCGCACCTGCGGTTCGTGCACGAGCAGGTCACCACCGAGGACCTGCTCGTGCGAGTGCTCGGTCGGCTTGCTCGCCGAGGTGAGCAACGGACGATCGCGGCGTGCCCGACACAGGCCGTGGGCCGTCAGCTCTCTACATCGTTCCCTGACCTGCCTGCGGTCATCAGCCCGTTCGCCGTGGATGACGGCCAGTGCCTCACCGACGTGGAGCGCGACGGCGGCCGAGTGGCCTTTGGCATCCCGGCAGCGGAGGCGGTGGTGTGCCTGGTCGGCGGCTGGTGGCCGTACAAGGACATCGACACGGTCGACAAGGCTCTGCCCCGGCTCAAGGAGCCCTTGCATCTGGTGGTTGCCGGCACCCCGTTCGACGAGGCGGTTCTGGGGCGCTGGCGCAGCTTGCCGGGTCTGCGCGTTCACACGGTGCCCGGCCCTGTCAGTGAGGCCGTTCTGCGTCTTGTGTATGCGGCCGCCGACGTCACCCTCGTCACCCGCCTCCCCGGCACGGGCAAGGAATCGGGCCTGGTCATGGATGCCGCACGCCTCCGCGTCTCCCTGCTCGTCTCGAAACACGACCCCGCGCTCACCACCCGCCTGGACGGGCTGCCCTGGGCCCGGACCTTCCCCGCCGGCGAACCTGCCGCCCTTACGGACGCACTGCACAAGATCATCCGCATGCCGCCCGCCCGGCCGGGCCCCGAGGCGCCGGGGCAAGTCGGGATGCGCTCCGCCGCGGAGCAGGCCGACTTCCTCACACACACCTTCGCCTCCCTGGAAAACGCGGAGCCCCGACCGAGGAGCGCCGAATGCTGACCTCACCGCCCGCACTGATCGCCGTCATCGGCCCCATCGAGCCGCCGCTCCTCGCCGCCTGGGTCCGGCACTACCAGCAACTGGGCGTCGAGCGGTTCCTCCTCGCCTTCCACTTCCCCGAGCACGTCTCTCCCGTACTGCGACGTGACCTCCAGGCCACCGCCCGTGGATGCGGCATCGTTCCCATCGGGACCAGCGTCGGTCCGTGGCACGAGCACACCAACACCCGGCTCAGAGACGCACTACGGCATCGCGCCGGGCCCGGCTGGCACCTGCTCGCCGACGTCGACGAGTTCCAGCAGTACCCAGCTGATCTCACCGACGTCATGGCCCGAGCCGACGCCGCCGGACACCGCGCCGTCGGCGGTCTCATGCTCGACCGAGTCGCGGCCAGCGGACGCCTTACTGGCTGGCGACCCGAAGGCGGCCTCGACCGCGCGTATCCCCTCGGCGGCCATCTCACCCACCGCCTCCTGCGGGGAGACCCCCGCAAGGTCGTTCTCGCCCGCCACGACGTCGCCGTGGCATCAGGCAACCACCGAGCTCCGGATCATCGGCCCGACCCCGAACACCTCTGCGCTGTACACCACTTCAAATGGCGCGCCGGTGTCCTGGATGATCTGCGCCGTCGGGTCCAGCACTTCTCGTCCGGCGTCTGGCAGGAACACACTCCGGCTGTCCGCGACGAGGCCGGCCACCTCCTGGCCCACGTCGGACGCCATGGCGGTGCCATCAACGTGAGTGACCCCCGGTTCGCTTTCCGGCAGGTGACCTTGAACAGGATGCCGTCGAGCTGGACCACGGAGGCCCACGGCATCTTCACCTCGTGGCGACCGCCACACGCGACCCCCCCACCGCGGTTAGGAACAATGCCCGCTGACACACACTCGCCACAGAAGGGAAGCCTTGTGCCCCTCGCTGTTCTCCTGACCGGGCTGACCGGCTCCGGGAAGACCACCGTCGCTCAAGCTCTCGCGGCGCACGGCTTCACCCGGCTCTCCGTCGACGAGGAGGTCCACCGCCTGCATGGCCGCTACGGCGTGGACTACCCCGAGCACACCTACTTCGAGCGCGAACGCCCTGTCGTCGAGGCGATCCGGGCCCGCTTCACCAAGGAACTGCAGGCGGGTAACGACATCGTCCTCGATCACGGGCTCTGGCGTCGCGACGAGCGCGATGCCTGGCGAGACTCCGCCCGCCGAGCCGGAGGCCATCCGCAGGTCGTCTACCTCCCCGCCGACCGCGACGTGCTGCTCCAGCGCCTGGCCGAACGCAACCAGCGTGAGGACGCCAACGCCCTCACGGTCACCCCTGAAGCCCTCGACGACTTCTTCGCCCGATTCGATCCGCCCGCTGAAGACGAAGACGTCGTCGTCTACGACGGGGATCCCGAGCGACTGGCGACGACGCTGATGTCCGACCGGTCGAGTCGAGGCAACTGACTTCCGCCGGGATTCGACCTGCGTCGCCTTGTCGCCCCTGACAGCGTGACCGTTGACGCGAGCCACGTAGTCGTACGCGCCCCGGTGGCCGCACTGGGCATTGGAGGACATCCGCCGCCCGGCCATCCGCGAGTCGGTGGCCGACATGGCCGCTCGCGACCGCCGCTGAAGATGCACGGTCCTCCGCCGGGTGACGTCGACGCCCCCTCTGCCGACGAGGCGTAGCTCCAGCGCCCACTCCCGTCCTGGGCCTGCAAACTCCCAGCACGGGAGCTTTCCCCTCATCCCTAGCGATCGACCGGCGGGCCGGTGTTGCCGCGCCTACGCCCGCCATGCACCTGAAGAGGACTCCCTCCTTGCGCCAAGCCGCAATACCCCCTGCCTCCACGCCCCTCTCGCCCCCGGACTCCGCCCTGCCGCGCCTCTACCTCCCTGAGGAGGTCGCCGAGGTTCTCGGCTGCTCCGCCTGGTGGGTCAAGGACCGGGCCCGTCGGCGGCTCATCCCGTTCACGCGCGTCGGCCGCGCGTACCGCTTCTCGGGCGAGCACCTTGCCGAGATCGTCCGCATGCACGAAGAGCGTCCGGCGCGGAATCCGCAGCCGCACGGCGCTGTCTCGACCCCTGCTCCGAAGCCTCCTGCCCGGCAACGGCGCGAGACGCCCGAGCCCACCGCCCGCCTCAAGGCTCGGGCGCCACGGCGCATGGCCAAGTCCCAGTACGGAACCGCTGCTTAACGCACCCCACACGACAGAAGGGAGGGAAATCTGTGGGGTACGCAGAGAAGCGCAGCGGCTACTGGCGTGGCCGGTACAAGATCGCCGACGGCCAGTACGGCACCGTCGCCGATTCCACGGGCGCCGTGGTCAAATTCGCCACCAAGCGCGAGGCCAAGCAGGCCGCAGACGCCGAAGAGGTGACCGTCCGCCGTGGCCAATGGCGCGACCCGGGCCTCGGCCAGGAGACCTTCGGTGAGTACGCCAGCCGCTGGTACGCCGCCCAGGACCTGGCCGCGTCGACCATGCAGAACTACAAGCGCCACATCGAGGAGCACCTGCTCCCCGACTTCGACGACAAGGCGCTCGCAGGCATCCAGCGCACGGACGTCGAGCTGTGGGAGAAGAAGGAGCGCGCCGCGTACGCGGCCTCCAGCGTCAAGACCTGGCGCTCGACGCTTCACCTGATCTTCGAGGACGCGATCGACGAGGGCCTGCTCACGTCCAACCCGGCGGCGAGGCGACGCGGCCGAGGCAAGCGCGCCGGCCGCTCACGCGACCGCGGCCAGGAGAAGGTCGTCACCGACGCGCTCGGCATCCTGCTCACCGCGGAGCGGGCGGCCCTGCTCTCCGGCCGCGACGACGAGTTCGTTGCCACCGTCCTCAAGGGCTACACCGGGAAGCGCTGGGGCGAAATCGTCGGCCTGGAGACGGAGTTCGTCCGACGCGACTCTTTCAGGGCCGAGTGGCAATTGTACGAACTGGACACCGGCGAGCTGGTCCGCTGCCCACCCAAGGACGACAGCTATCGCACGATCGACTCGATGGACTGGCTGTCCGCCCTGGTCTTCAACCACGTCGCCCGTACGAAGCCGACGCCCTGCCCCTGCCACGGCAAGACGTACGTCTTCCGAGGCCAGGGCGCAGCCCGCACGGGCGGTCACCAGGGCGCGAAGCTTGTCGATGTCGCACGCCGCGCCGAAGTCTCCACCGGCACGGTCTCGAACGTTCTCAACCATCCGGACCGCGTACGCGAAACCACCCGCGTACGCGTGGAACTCGCCGTCGCAGAGCTCGGGTTCGTACGCGGAGGCGGGACGTCGGACCATGCGGCCCACTGGCGCCGAAACGGCTTCGCCACTTGGCTGTTCACCCCGGCGGCCTCCGGCTGGTACCCGAAAAAGGCACCGCAGGAGGCCCGCCCGGTACCGATCCTCGGCGAGCCGTGGCCCGGCATTCCGGCCCGAGGCCGAGGCACTGCTGCTCGGGCCGACGCCTGCTGGCTCCCGATCGCCAAGGGCCTCACGCCCCACGGGCTCCGGCACACCCACCGCACGATGATGGAGGACCTCGGCACCGAGAAGGTCCTCATGGACGAACGTATGGGCCACATTGACGGCTCGGTCTCGACGCGCTACGCGCATGTCACTCGTGGCATGCGTGAACGCCTGATGCTCGGCCTGACGCAGCAGTGGGAGGCAGCACTCGATGCTCGTCTGGCCATGTGCCCGACGTCCCCTGTAGAGGTGCTCAATGACCTGCTGCGCACACACGCGGCAGACCTCCCCTAGCCCCGCCTGGTGCCCACTGCCGTGGGCACCAGGCGGTGTGGGGCGGGGTCCATGTCATGGAGTAGCAGGTAGTGCCGTTTCCTGTGGTGTTCCTGACCTGTTGTGTGAATTGTGCTTGTGCTGATGCGGCCGTTGGTGTGATCCTTCTTATGGACGAGAAGGACGCACGACATGGCATACGCGAGATGGCGCCACATCCTCCTGGAGTCGCAGCGGCACGCCCTCAAAGCAGTGGATGAGTGGAATTGCACGACTGGTAACTACAGCGATTTCCTCACGCACATGCACAAGGCGTGGCACTACCTGCTTCATGCGGAGTTCCACAAGGCGAAGATCGACTATCACTACAGGGACCCCAAGACGGGTCACCACGAGCTGATCGACGGCGAACCCAAGGCTTGGGATCTGGACCGTTGCTTGAGAGAGCGCTTTCCCGACAATCAGGATCCTGTGCGCTTGAACGGGGAACTCTTCGTGGCGCTCCGCAACAAGGTGGAGCACCGGTACGAGCACAACCTGAAGATCGTGACGGGTGGGCGGGCTCAGGCGCTCGTCATGAACTATGAGCAGGAAGTGGTCGCTCACTTCGGCTCCGAGTGCAGCCTCGCCGATCGGCTCCGATTCCCGATCTCGGTTCAGGCCCTTACCGCTGAGGGGCGGGAACAACTCCAGGCTGCGGCCAAGAAGCTGCCGAAGCACACTCGTGATCTGGTGGCGAAGTTCGAGGCCGCCATCGATCCTGCACTGCTCGACGATCTTCGATACGACTACCGCGTGCGGCTCGTGCCCATTATCGGGTCGAAGACGGACGCCGACCTCGCAATTAACTTTGTCAAGCTCGACGAACTGAGCGAGGAAGAGCGCAGGACGATGGTCGAGGCCGGGCGCCTCGGAACGGTGATCGAGAAGGTCAAGCATGTCGAAGTAGCAGACAAGGACAAGCTGCTTCCGGGGCAGGTGGCTCGCCTCGTCGAAGACCAGGTGCCCTTCGAATTCAGCGCCAGCCACGAGCATGCGCTGATGTGGCGACGTTTCGGAGTCAGACCTGCCACCGGGGCTCCCGATCCCTGTGCCACGGACGCGAAGTACTGCATCTACAGCGAGGCGTTCGGCGCGTATGTCTACACACCCGCGTGGGTGAAGAAGATCGTCAGGGAGATCGGCACGGTCGAGAAGTACCGTTCGGTCTTCGGTAGGGAACCTCGCATGAAGAGGGTTACCCAGTTTCCGAAGCAGCCGAAAGCGAGCAGCCCGCAGCAGCACAGCAAGTCCGCCTGAGTACGCAGCGGGAGCGTTACTCACCCGCCGAACAGACCGTCCTGCACGTACTCGACGACCTTCCGCTCCGGATAGAAGACGGCCAGCAGCATGAACGTCTTGGGGTGGGCCGCGATGTTCCCGACGAAGAAGTGAACGGCCCTGTTCGGGGCACACATCCGGGTGTACCAGCGTTCGCGGAGCGCATCACGGACCCCGTGCTCGCCGTACTTACGCAAGAACTTGCGGTACGACTGGCCTGCCTCCCAGTCCTTCAACCCCATGTCGTGTGTCGGGCAGTCTTTCTCGGCGCAGCGAAAGCTGTAGCGGAGGTCGAGCGGCACCCACTCCAGTGGGCTCAGCTCCTGCTCGAACAAGTCGAGTTGGTCGGCCAGCGCAGCTTTGGAGACGGACCAGGGCTCGGCGGCCTCCAGCCGGAAGCGGGTGATCTCGGCGGGCCGGAAGACGCCGAGGGACGTTCCTTGCTTCTCCTGGTCCCGCTTGATGGCGCAGAGCGACGGGGCAACCAATGGCTCCACGTGCCGGTACCGCTTCCGCCAGCCGCCGTCGGACGGCACCTCACCCACCACCTCTAATGTGTCGAGATAAGGCCGGAGACTCTCCGGGCGAGAGTCCCGTTCGGGGCGGTGTGGTTCGACGTCGACTTCGATGATCGAGTACTTGGAGAACTGCGCCTCTTCGCTGAGGAGCCGGAAGGGCACAGGGAAGAGCCGCACGTGCTGTGGCTCGCCTTGGTCGAGGCGTATGCCAGCCACACAGCTTGTCTCGCGGTACTTGCTGGACAGCTCCGGGTACGTCTTGACCGTAATCATGATCCGTGCGCGCTGTCGCTTCCCGAATGCCGACGACGCCATGGTGTGCCCCCTCCATCGATCTCCCCGATCTGATTGGACGAGAGGCATGCACCGCTGGCAAGGGCGCCTGCGAAAGCCGGGGACGAAGTCAGGCCAAGGGATTCACGGGCACTCGGACCCGGCTGCGGACCGTCTCCAAGACGACCTGCCGGTGACAGCGACTCTCGTCCTTCTCGAAGCACAGCACCGCGACCCGCGACGCTCGGGCGTGCTCTGTCAGGCGGTCAAGGTCGGCCTGGGCCTCTTCGGATCGCAGCAGGCCACGGAAGCGCGCGCACCCCACTTCGACGCGGCCGTCCCAGAAGGGCTCCCGATTGTCCTTCGGATTGCCCAGGCCACGAAGGTGCGTGTACTCGATGCCGGCTTCGGCCAGAGCCTCCCCGAGGCGGGTCTTACTGAAGCCCTTCTTGCGGCTGATCGGGGTGAGCCGTACGTCCGCTACGACACCGATGTGACTGTCGACGAGAGAGGCGACGAATGAGTCGATGTCTCGGCCTTCGTATCCGGCTGACCAGAGACCGGGGGTAACGGGCGGGGCTTGGGTCACCCGGAAAAGATCATCGAGGGAGACGGAAAGGGCCTCAGCCACCGCGCCGACGGTGAAGAAACCTGGCTGGATCGCTCCCTCACTCTCCAGGCGACGCAGTGTCACGGCGGCGATGCCTGCCTCTTTGGCCAGCCGTTCACGCGTCCACCCGCGGTCCTCCCGTAACGCCCGCACTCGCTGGGCAAGCGCATGGGCGGGGCCTTGGGGAGGAGCTGAGCGATGACCTGCCATATGCGGTGTTCCTAACGACCGTTGGGGCGGCCCGCCACGGCGTTCCTGGTCAGCTACGAGCCCTGGATTCGCGAACGCGCAGGTCCGAGAGCGCTTGGGCGTCACTCATTCTGCGGCACTGGAGACTGGTCCCTGGGGGAAGTCGACCAAGATCTTCTCCCAGATTTCTCCCAAATGATCTCCAGGAACCACTCAGGGGCCTGACCCGTCATGCGGATCAGGCCCCTGACCTGGTACTTCACTGTCGGGGTGGCGGGATTTGAACCCACGACCTCTTCGTCCCGAACGAAGCGCGCTGCCAAGCTGCGCTACACCCCGATTGCCCCCGCTTGTCGCGGCGACGTCGTTTACTTTAGCCCACTGGTGGCTGGAGACGAAATCCGGTTTTGGCGCGGCGGCTGACCGGGTCGGGGCGCAGATGGTCGAGGACGACCAGGAGGAGGCCCAGGGCGTAGAAGCCCAGGCCGAGCAGGAGGGCGTTGCTGAGCACGCCGAGGTGGCCGCTGAGGCTCACGTCCAGGAAGGGGTACAGGTAGCGCACGGAGGAGGCCGGGGGGATCAGGGCGCTGCGGACGAGGGAGAAAAGCAGGTAGGCCAGGGGGTAGAGCAGCCAGGTCGCCGCCTGGCCCGCCCGCAGCGGAGCGGGGCTGCTGAGGAGCAGCCAGTCCAGCAACGCGGCCAGCGGCGTCACCGTGTGCAGGAGCTGGTTGGCGACCGCCTGCCAGCCGGTCAGCGCCTCGATGTGGCCGGTGATCGAGAAGGGGCTGGAGCTGTTCGCCAGGAGCAGGTGGTACACCAGGCCCGTACTGAGGACGTAGAGCAGCGCGCCGCCGGTCAGCAGCCCGGGCAGGGGCCGGCGGGCGGCCCAGGCGCGCCAGGCCGAGGCGGTGAAGACCAGGGCCACCAGCACATTGGCCTGGACGGTGAAGTAGCTCACGGTCCGGATCGGGCTGCTGCCCGTGGCCAGGCAGACGGCCACGCCCGCGGCGGCTGCCACGGCCACGAAGAGCCGGAACGCGGTGGCCGCGGCGCGGCGCGGGGGCGCCGACACCGCCGTCGGGGGGACGAAGGACGGGGCCGGCGGCGGAGCGCCGGGGATCGCCGGGAGGTCCGGCATGTCCTTGGGGAACGGGGCGGTCATGCCCCCACGCTAGGTGGGGGTCGCGAATCGGGCGAAACGTGACGTGCTATGTGGGTTACTGCCGCTCCACCAGCGTCAACAGCGACGCCTCAGGAGGACACGCGAAGCGTACGGGCGTGTAGCGGTTGGTCCCGCAGCCGGCCGAGACGTGCATGTACGACGTCCGGCCCTCCGCGGTGTGCCGGGAGAGGCCCTTGACCCGGTCCGTGTCGAGGTCGCAGTTGGTGACGAAGGCGCCGTAGAAGGGCAGGCAGAGCTGGCCGCCGTGGGTGTGGCCGGCCAGGATCAGCGGGTAGCCGTCCGCGGTGAAGGCGTCCAGACTGCGCAGGTACGGGGCGTGCACGACGCCCATCGAGAAGTCGGCCGACCTGGACGGGCCGCCCGCCACGCGCGCGTACCGGTCGCGCTTGATGTGCGGGTCGTCGACGCCGGTGAACTCCACCGAGGCGCCCTCGATCTTCAGCTCGCCCCTGCTGTTGGTCAGGTTCAGCCAGCCCGCCGCGTCGAAGCCGTCCCGCAGGTCCTCCCACGGGTTGTGGATCGCGCCGACGACCGGGGCGTTGCCGTTCAGGCCGTGGCGGCCCTGGACCTTCTCCAGCAAGTACCGTGCGGGGTTGCGCGGCTTGGGTCCGTAGTAGTCGTTCGACCCGAAGACGTAGGCCCCGGGGAACTCCATCAGCGGGCCGAGCGCGTCCAGCACCTCGGGGACGCCCTCGGGGTCGGACAGGTTGTCCCCGGTGTTGATGACGAAGTCCGGGCGCAGCCCGGCCAGCGAGCGCAGCCAGCGCTGCTTCTTGCGCTGTCCGCTCACCATGTGGATGTCCGAGACCTGGAGCACCCGCAGGGGCCGCATCCCCGGTGGCAGCACCGGGACCGTCACCCGTCGCAGGCGGAAGGAGCGGGCCTCGAAACCCGCCGCGTACAACAGACCGGCGGCGCCCACCGCCGTGATTCCCAGGGGTACTCCGTATCGCGCGCGCATACGTCCATCGTGTCAGACCCCGGAGGGTGCGCTTCCCGCCTGTGGACAACCCCGGCGCCCGCCCGCCCCGGGCCCAGCCCCGGACCTCCGCATACGCCAACGCCCCGGCGTCCCGCCGGAATCGCCGCGGCTAAATCGACGGGCGTACGGTCCACCACACCTGCGACAATCGACGACATGACCACGCTCAAGTCGAAGCTGCAGGAAGACCTCAACGCCGCGATCAAGGAGCGCGACGAGCTCCGCTCCTCGACGCTCCGGCTGACGCTCGCCGCGATCACCAAGGAGGAGGTCGCGGGCAAGGAGAAGCGCGAGCTCTCCGACGACGAGGTGCTTAAGGTGATCACCAAGGAGGCGAAGAAGCGCCGCGAGGCCGCGGACGCGTTCGCCCAGGGCGGCCGGGCCGAGTCGGCCGAGCGTGAGAGGGCGGAGGGCGAGGTGCTCGCCGCGTACCTGCCCAAGCAGCTCTCCGACGAGGAGCTCCAGCGGATCGTCGCGCAGGCGGTCGAGGAGGCCCGTGCGGCCGGTGCCGAGGGGCCGCGCGCCATGGGCCAGGTCATGAAGATCGTGAACCCGAAGGTGGCGGGCCAGGCCGAGGGCGGCCGGGTCGCCGCGGTCGTCAAGCAGCTCCTCGCGGGCGGCTGAGCCCGCCGCCCACCGGACGGCCCCGCCATGAAGCGGTGGACAAAGCGGTGGGGGCGTTCCTGATCGCCACCGATCAGGAA